>NZ_JBHXRU010000024.1:0-69261 GCF_042716255.1 Streptomyces sp. NPDC058662
CTCAAACGCCGGCGAGGCTGAAGGTGGACGGCGGGGGTTAGGGATTGAGCGCTGCCCCGGACCCGGGCCTCGCGCCTCAAACGCCGGCGAGGCTGGGGGTGGCCCGCAGGGTTTGGGGCGCCCTGGGGGACTCGGGGGGTGTCCCGTGGTGGGGGCTCCGGGGGTGGGGGGTTAGGGCCAGTGGGTGGGGTGGGTGAGGGTGGGGGGGAGGTGGGTGGATTGGTTGCCGCGGGCTGCGTTCAGTTGGGGTTGGGTGAGGAAGACGGCGGCGCGCAGGTCCGCGCCGCGGAGGTCGGCGTCGCGGAAGTCCGCGCCGATCAGGTCGGCCCAGCGCAGGTCGGCGCGGCTGAGGTCGGCGGCGATCAAGTAGGCGCCGCGGAGGTTCGCGCCGCGCAGGTCCGCGCCGGAGAGGCGGGCGCCCATCAGGTCGGCGCCGCGGTGGTTCTTCTTGCGGCCCGGCACCTTCGCCCGTACCAGCTCGCTCGTCTTGAGGAGCAGGGTGTTGATGTCCTGGCGCAGGGCGCCGATGTCGAGGTCCGCGAGCGCCTGTGCGTCGGCGCGGGTCCATGTCTCGGTCTCGGTGAGCGCGCGGCGCAGGTCCGGGTGGACCGGGGCGGCGGCCGGGAGGGTGAGCGCCTCGGTGATGTAGAAGAGCAGCTCGTGCAGCTGGCGCATGACGGGGAAGACGTCGTACATCCGGCGGGCCGTGCCGGGGTGTCGCCGCCAGTCCCGGCCGCCGAAGGTGACCTGCGAGACCTGTTGGCCCGCGCCGAAGCAGTCGAAGACGGTGCAGCCCTGGAACCCCTTGTCGCGCAGCGCGGTGTGGATGCCGCAGCCGAAGTCCTGCCGGAGGTTCTTGCAGGGGGTGCCGGCGGGCTTGTCCACCGCGAAGTCGTTGGACTTGGCGAACGGGAGCGCGACGCAGCACAGCGCGAAGCAGTTCTCGCAGTCGGCTCGCAGGACGGGGAGGGGGACGGGGGGAGAAGGGGACACGCCTCCCATTGTCACCGGTGGGGTGGGGTGGGTTGGGGTGAGGTGGTGTGCTCCTGCTGATGGGGCTCGCCGGCCGCTCCTTCGCGCCGGTCTCGGGGAGGCGCTCGGTACGGGCACGGCGCTGGGGGGCGGCAGGTGCGGATGCGGCCGGGCCGGGTTGATTCGGGGGCGGCCGGGGGTGAGCATCGCCGCATGACAGAAGTGATCGCGGTAGCCGTCATCACCCTTCTCGCGGTGATCAGTCCGGGCGCCGATTTCGCCATGGTGGTCCGCAACAGCTATCTCTACGGGCGGCCCACCGGGCTGTGCGCGGCGGCCGGGGTCGCGGCGGGGGTCCTGGTGCACGTCTCCTACACGATGTTCGGGGTCGGCCTGCTGATCGCCTCCTCCACCACCCTGTTCACCGTGATCAAGCTGGCGGGCGCGGCCTATCTGGTGTGGATCGGCGTACGGACCTTCCGGGCCCGCGCCGATCTGGTGGTGGACCTGGAGTCGAAGCGGCGGCTGACGGGGGCGGCGGCGATGCGGTCGGGCTTCCTGACCAACGTGCTCAATCCGAAGACGACCCTGTTCGTCGTGTCGACCTTCACCCAGGTGGTCAACCCGGGGACGCCGCTGTGGCAGCAGGCCGGGTACGGGCTGTTCATGTCGGCGGCGCACCTGGTGTGGTTCGGGGCGGTGGCGTTGTTCTTCTCCACGCCCCGGCTGCGGGAGCGGATGCTCAGGGCGCAGAAGACGTTGAACCGGGCCATCGGCTCGGTGCTGGTGGGTCTGGGGGTGGGCCTGGGGTTCGCGCGCTGAGGCCGGTCCGGGCGGGGTGCCGGGGCTGGTGAAGCCCGTTACCAGTCGGTAGCGTGCGGGGCATGGGCGCTGGCGAGGGGTTCTTCGAGCGGATCGACACGGGCCGGTTCCTGGCCACCGAGCACACGCGCGGGCCGTGGGACCCCGGTTCGCAGCACGCGGGCCCGCCGGCCGCGCTCCTCGGGCGGGCCGTCGAGGAGCGGCCGGGGGCGCGTACGGACATGCGGCTCGCCCGGATCACGTACGAGATCCTGCGCCCGGTGCCGATCGGCGAGCTGGAGGTGGCCGTCCACGTGGTGCGGGCCGGGCGGAGTACCGAGGTGGTCGAGGCCGCGCTCACGCCGGCCGGCGGGGCGGCGCCGGTGATGCTCGCGCGGGCCCTGCGGATCAGGGTGGCGGGGGAGGCCGTGCCGGCGGTGGTGCCGGGGCCGCAGCTGCCGCCGCCGGGGGAGGTGGAGGTGACGCCGTTCTTCCCGGTGCCGTGGGAGACGGGGTACCACGCGGCGATGGAGACCCGCTTCACGGAGGGCGCGTTCGTCGAGCTGGGGCCGGGGACCTGCTGGATGCGGATGAAGGTGCCGCTCGTGGCGGGGGACGAGCCGAGGGCGTTGGACCGGGTGCTGGTCGCGGCCGACTCGGGCAACGGCATCAGCGCGGCGGTGGACTTCGGCCGCTACGTGTTCGTGAACGGGGACCTCACCGTCCACCTGCACCGACACCCGGTGGGCGAGTGGGCGTGCGTGGAGGCCCGTACGAGCGTGGACGCGGCCGGGATCGGGCTGGCGGACGCGGTACTGCACGACGAGAAGGGGCCGATCGGCCGGAGCGCGCAGAGTCTCTTCGTCGCGCCGAGATAGCGGGCCGCCGGTCGGCGGCCCGCCGCGGCCGTCGCGGCCGTGCGTACGCGGTCGCTTTCGGGGCGGGCGGCCGTTCGCGGAGGGCCGGGGGGACTGGACGGTGTCTTGTGTCGCGTCGAGGATGGGTCCGGTACGTACGCGGGCATTGCCCGCGCCGGTTCGGCGTGGCGCACCGGGGGCGCGTAGCAAGTGGGCTAGTAGGACAGGCGACACGGGCAAATCGCGCCGGAAAGCCGTGGGGATGGGGGAGGGTTGACGGGTGCGCAGATTCTGGATGGCCGGCGGGATCGGGATCGGGCTCTGCTTGAGCTTCCTCCTGTTGCTCGTCGTGGGGACGTACTCGGCCGCGGCGGGTCTCGTGGGTGCGGGGGCCGGCGGCCGTGCGGTGGGGCTGGTGAAGGGGGCCGTGCCCGCCAAGTACCAGGCGCTGGTGGAGAAGTGGGGCAACCTGTGCCCGGCCATCAACCCGGCGCTGCTCGCCGCGCAGCTGTACTCGGAGAGCGGTTGGAACCCGAGCGCCGTCAGCCCGGCGGACGCGCGCGGCATCGCGCAGTTCATCCCCGGTACCTGGGCGGGCCACGGGATCGACGGGGACGGGGACGGGGACCGGGACATCTGGGACCCGAACGACGCGATCCCGTCGGCCGCCTCGTACGACTGCCTGCTGTCCAAGGACGTGGCGAGCGTGCCCGGGGACGCGACGGCGAACATGCTCGCCGCGTACAACGCGGGTGCCTACGCGGTCATCAAGTACGGCGGGGTGCCCCCGTACAAGGAGACCCAGGGCTATGTGAAGACCATCACGACGCTGGCGCGCAGTTTCGCGAAGCCGGTCGGGCGGGTCGCGCCGTCCCAACAGGCCGCGGGTGCCATCTACTTCGCGCAGAAGCAGCTCGGTACGCCCTATCTGTGGGGCGGCAACGGGACGCCCGACCAGGACGGCCGGTTCGACTGCTCGGGGTTGACCAAGGCGGCGTACGAGACGGTGGGGATCACGCTGCCGCGCGTGGCGAACGACCAGTACAACGCCGGGCCGCACCCCTCGCGCGATGAACTCCTGCCCGGAGACCTCGTGTTCTTCTCCGATGATCTGACGAACTCTCGGGACATCCGCCACGTCGGCCTGTACGTGGGCGGCGGTTACATGATCAACGCCCCGTTCACCGGCGCCGTGATCCGCTTCGACAGGATCGACACCCCGGACTACTTCGGGGCGACGCGGGTGACCAAGGACGGCGCGGAGGCGCTTCCGGAGCGCCCGGCGGGGGTCCCGGCCCCTTAGCAACTCTCTGTGAAGCCAAGGCCCTGAGCTGCGACGATGAGTCACTCTTCGATAACGTTGGAGTGATCATTCGGTGGAGAGTGGAACGTAGTCGCCAGAACGGGCGTTCCATGGACGGAGAGTGTGATCACGCAGGGGGTCAGGGGCGCACACCGGCGTGTGCCCGCAGGGGAATCACGGCAAGAGCAAGGGGCCGCATCACCATGGCTGGACTCACGAGTGGTGGGCCGAATGCGGATGTCAGCCTGCTGTACGGGATCAACGGACTGGCCCGGCAGGTCCCGCCGCTGGTGGACCGGGTCGTGGCCCTGATCGGTGAGTACGGGATCCTGCTGGCCCTGGTGCTCCTGGTCCTGTGGTGCTGGCGGGGCGCCCGCCGGCAGGACGAACCCACCGCCGTCGAGTCGTTCGCCGCGCTGGTCTGGGCTCCGCTGGCCGCCGCGCTGGCCCTCCTCGTGAACGTGCCGCTGCGCGAATTCGTCGGCCGGCCGCGGCCGTTCCACGCGCACGAGGGGCTGCGGGTCGTCGATCCCGGCTTCGGCGCGGGATTCGCCGAGACGGACTTCTCCTTCGTCAGCGACCACTCCACCCTCGCGATGGCCCTGGGCATCGGCCTGTTCGTGGCCGACCGCCGACTCGGCTTCATCGGGATCGGGCTGGCCCTCGCCGAAGGCTTCTCCCGCGTGTACCTGGGTGTCCACTACCCGACCGACGTGATCGGCGGCTTCGCCCTCGGCACCGCCGTCGTGCTGGTGCTGGCGCCGCTCGCGATGGCGCTGCTGACCCCGGTCGTACGGGCGGTGGCCCGCTCACCGCGCCTGGGATGCCTCGTGCGGGCCCGCGGGCGGGCGGTTCCGCTCCCGGTGGACCTGGCCCAGGCCCCGACGCCGCCGGCCGACCGGACCCGCGAGAGCGACCTCGCCGCCTAGCCCGTCCCGGGTGGTGGCGTCGTCAGGGGCGGGGCTGTCGTCAGGGGTGGGCGTACGAGTCCCAGAGCGTGAGCAGTACGGCCCCCAGCAGGCACAGCGCCGCCGCGCCGAAGCACAGGCGTACCGCCGGGGGGCGTGGGCGCGGGGTCAACGGTCGCCGCTCTCGGTGCCCCGGTTGTCCGCGGCCCCACGGCGGTAGCGGGAGCGCAGCCAGAAGCCGGTGGCGGCGGCCGCGGCCACGGTGAGACCGATGGCCAGGGCCACGTCCCCCGCGCCGTCCGCCGACCCCGCGGACCGGGCCCAGGCCGCGGCGGCCGGGGTGAAGGTGAGGAGCAGGGCCCAGAGGAGGGCGGTCAAGCGCGCTGCGGGTCCTGGCATGAGACAAGGGCACCCGCTGCACCGGACCCGGGCCAGCCGGGCCGTCCGATCGGGTGAGCGCCCCCGGGCCCGCCCCCGGGGGGCGGTCTGGTCAGTCCGCCGTGTGGCGGGCGGCGTCCCGGCGGGCCAGGTCGCGGGAGCGGCGGGCCGGGCCGGACCAGCCGCAGGAGCAGACGGCCAGGCAGAACGAGCCGCGTTCGGCGGTGGACGTGCTGTGGCCGATGCCGGTGTGCCCGATCCCGGCGTTGCCGATCCCGGGGTGTCCGACGCTGCCGTGCCCGACGCCGGCGCTGCCGTGGCCGATCCCGAAGTGCCCGTCCGGCGGCGCGGACTGCGGCCGGGGCGGCGGTCCGGCGGTGAGCGGAGGAAGCGGAGCGAGCGGGGTCGCTGCGGTGTGCGGTTCCACGCCTCCACGGTACCCGGGACGGGCACCGGCCGGGGAGGGTCCCGGACCGTGACGGGAAACCCCTGACCTCGTTAACCGGAGCGGGTGGGGCCTCGGGCAAACAGCGGTCACGCGTTGGGGGTTGGCAGGCGATGGTGGTGCACCAGCACAGGCGGCGGCGCGGGCGTGCGGGTGAGGCGGTGCTCGCCGCCGGCGTCGCGCTGGCGGTCACGGCGATGAGCGGGTGCGCGGGCACCGGCGGCGACGACCGGCCTCCCGCGGCGGACCCGGCGGCGGTGGTCCGCGGGGCCGCCGACGTCCTGTCGCGGACCGGCAGCGCCCGGGCCCGTACGGCCATGGAGATGGCCACGGGCGGGACCCGGGTCACGATCCGCGGCGAGGGCGGGGTCGACTTCAAGACCCGCATGGGACAGCTGCTGGTGATGCTGCCGGCCGATGTGACCGGCAAGCCCGGCCACCGGCCCATCACCGAGCTGCTCGCTCCCGGCGCGCTCTACATGAAGAACCGGGGCGCGGGGGTGCCCGCCGACAAGTGGGTGCGGGTGGACACGACCACCCTGGCCGACGGGAACCTGGTCACGGGCGGGGCGACCGACCCGATGACCGCGGCCGAGCTGCTGCGCGGCGCGCAGGAGGTGGTGTACGTCGGGGAGACCGAGGTGGCGGGCACCAAGGTGCGGCACTACCGGGGGACCACCGACATCGGGCGGGCCGCCCGGAGCGCCTCGGCGGAGGTGCGGGGGGCGCTGGAGGCGGCGGCGAAAGGGTTCAGCACGGACACCGTGCCGTTCGACGCGTACCTGGACGAGCAGGGGCGGCTGCGGAAGGTCCGGCATCGTTTCACCTACGTGAACAATGGCGTGATCGATGTCTCGTCCACGACGCTGCTGTACGGGTTCGGGACGCCGGTGACCGTCGTATTGCCCCCGAGCGGGGACATTTTCGCCGGAAAGATCGCCGAGTAGCCGTGCGCACGGAGGCGGAGGGGCGCCATCGGGCCACGGGCCGGTATCCGGAAATGGTCCATCCGTGTCATGCGCGGGGCGGGGGGCGCTCCCTACGCTGAGAGCGGAGTGGCGCGGGGTGGTCCGGACCGCGTCGGACGGCAGACCGGTGACGGCAGATCGAGGTGACACGCGTGACTCCCGCAGGCGGTACGACGGTGCAGGACCACGTGGCTCTCGCCGAGATCGAGCTGTGCGGTGAGCTGATCATCGCGGCTTCGGCGGCGGTGGAGGACCGGCTCAGCCAGGACCGGATCGACGAGGTGCTGATGGGCATCCGGTCCGGTTGACGCCCGCCGGCGCTCCGCGCCGCAGACCTGCGCCTACCTGCGATGAACCCGCCCCTACGTGCGCAGGAGGCGGGCGATGGCCTTGGTGGCCTCCTCGACCTTGGCGTCGATCCCGGTGCCGCCCTTGACCGCCGCGTCCGCGACGCAGTGGCGCAGGTGCTCCTCCAGGAGCTGGAGCGCGAAGGACTGGAGGGCCTTCGTGCTCGCGGAGACCTGGGTGAGTATGTCGATGCAGTAGACGTCCTCGTCGACGAGCCGCTGGAGGCCGCGGATCTGGCCCTCGATCCGGCGCAGCCGCTTGAGGTGCTCGGCCTTCTGGTGGTGGTAGCCGTGGACGGGGCCGGTCGGGGCGGCCTCGGTCGCGGGCGTGCCGGAGTCGGCTCCGGAGCCCTCGGCCTCGATGGTCGTCATGCGTCCTCCCGTGGTCCGGATCGAGGGATGCATACCCCTCGTGGGTATAGGGTACTGGGCTGAGTCGGGAGGGGCAGGGGTCCGTGGTCCCTCACCCTGCCCGATGGAGGACACTGGGGAACGGCCGGTTAGCCGTGGCCGGGGGATGCGCCTAGCATCAGCCTGACCGAATCCAATGCACCCCGAGGACCTCACGTGCGATTTCGTCTGACCCCCAGGGAGACGAGCTTCTACGACATGTTCGCCGCATCCGCGGACAACATCGTCACGGGCTCCAAACTCCTCATGGAACTGCTCGGAGCGGATCCCTCCGCCCGGGTCGAGATCGCGGAGCGGATGCGGGCGGCGGAGCACGCGGGAGACGACGCGACCCACGCGATCTTCCACCAGCTGAACTCCTCCTTCATCACGCCGTTCGACCGCGAGGACATCTACAACCTGGCCTCGTCGCTCGACGACATCATGGACTTCATGGAAGAGGCCGTCGACCTGGTCGTCCTCTACAACGTGGAGGAGCTCCCCAAGGGCGTCGAGCAGCAGATCGAGGTCCTGGCCCGGGCGGCCGAGCTGACCGCCGAGGCCATGCCGCACCTGCGGACGATGGACAACCTCACCGAGTACTGGATCGAGGTCAACCGCCTGGAGAACCAGGCCGACCAGATCCACCGCAAGCTGCTCGCCCAGCTCTTCAACGGCAAGTACGACGCCATGGAGGTGCTCAAGCTCAAGCAGATCGTCGACGTGCTCGAAGAGGCGGCCGACGCGTTCGAGCATGTCGCGAACACGGTGGAGACCATCGCGGTCAAGGAGTCCTGAACCTCGTGGACACCTTCGCTCTGATCGTGACCATCGGTGTCGCGCTCGGTTTCACGTACACCAACGGCTTCCACGACTCGGCGAACGCCATCGCGACCTCGGTCTCGACCCGCGCGCTGACCCCGCGCGCGGCGCTGGCGATGGCCGCGGTGATGAACCTCGCCGGCGCCTTCCTGGGCAGCGGGGTCGCCAAGACCGTCAGCAAGGGCCTGATCGAGACGCCCCACGGCAACCGGGGCATGTGGATCCTGTTCGCGGCGCTCGTCGGCGCGATCGTCTGGAACCTGATCACTTGGTACTTCGGCCTGCCCTCGTCCTCCTCGCACGCGCTGTTCGGCGGCATGGTGGGCGCGGCGCTGGCGGGCGGCATCGGCGTCCTGTGGGACGGCGTGGTCGACAAGGTCGTCATCCCGATGTTCATCTCGCCGGTCGTCGGCCTCGTGGCCGGCTACCTGGTGATGGTCGTCATCCTGTGGATGTTCCGCCGGGCCAACCCGCACAAGGCCAAGCGCGGTTTCCGTATCGCGCAGACGGTGTCGGCGGCGGCCATGGCGCTGGGCCACGGCCTCCAGGACGCGCAGAAGACCATGGGCATCGTGGTGATGGCTCTGGTCATCGCCGATGTGCAGTCGGCCGACGCGGCGATCCCGATCTGGGTCAAGGTCGCTTGCGCGGTGATGCTGTCGCTGGGTACGTACGCGGGCGGCTGGCGCATCATGCGCACCCTCGGCCGCAAGATCATCGAGTTGGACCCGCCGCAGGGTTTCGCGGCCGAGACCACCGGTGCCTCGATCATGTTCGGCTCGGCGTTCCTCTTCCACGCGCCGATCTCCACCACCCACGTGATCACCTCGGCGATCATGGGCGTGGGCGCCACGAAGCGGGTGAACGCGGTCCGCTGGGGCGTGGCGAAGAACATCATCCTCGGCTGGTTCATCACGATGCCGGCCGCGGCCCTGGTGGCCGCGATCAGCTTCTGGATCGTGAACCTCGCGTTCGTGAGCTGACGGGCGTACGGATACGGAAACGGGCCGGCTCCCCCCACCCAGGGGGAGCCGGCCCTTCTTTTTCCGCCGTGCGGTGGCACCGCCATGCAGCACCGCAGGACGTCCTGCTCACGCGGCGGGGCCGCGTGACGTCGTATCCGGCCCGGGCCGACAGGATCCGGGAGGCAGGGCCTAGCCGAAGCGGCCGGAGATGTAGTCCTCGGTCGCCTGCACGGACGGGTTGGAGAAGATCCGGTCCGTGTCGTCGATCTCGACGAGCTTGCCGGGCTGGCCGACGGCCGAGAGGTTGAAGAAGGCGGTGCGGTCCGAGACGCGGGCCGCCTGCTGCATGTTGTGCGTCACGATGACGATCGTGAAGCGCTCCTTGAGCTCGCCGATCAGGTCCTCGATGGCGAGGGTGGAGATCGGGTCGAGGGCCGAGCAGGGCTCGTCCATCAGCAGGACCTGGGGCTCGACCGCGATGGCGCGGGCGATGCACAGGCGCTGCTGCTGGCCGCCGGAGAGGCCGGAGCCCGGCTTGTTCAGGCGGTCCTTGACCTCGTTCCAGAGGTTGGCGCCCTGGAGGGACTTCTCCACGATGTCGGCCAGCTCGGACTTCTTGAAGCTGCCGTTCAGGCGCAGTCCCGCCGCCACGTTGTCGAAGATCGACATGGTGGGGAAGGGGTTGGGGCGCTGGAAGACCATGCCGACGGTGCGGCGGACCGCGACCGGGTCCACGCCGGCGCCGTACAGGTTCTCGTCGTCCAGCAGCACCTTGCCCTCGACGCGGCCGCCGGGGGTGACCTCGTGCATGCGGTTGAGGGTGCGCAGGAAGGTGGACTTGCCGCAGCCGGACGGGCCGATGAAGGCGGTCACGGAGCGGGGCTCGACGGTCATGGAGATGTCGTCGATCGCCTTGTGGGCGCCGTAGAAGGCGGAAAGGCCGCTGACGTCGATTCGCTTGGCCATGGGGGTCACTTCTCTTTCATACAAGTCTCACGCGGCCGGAGCCGCACGTCGATGCTCTAGCGACCGGTCTTCGGAGCCTTCCAGCGGGCGATGCCGCGGGCCACCAGATTGAGGATCATCACGAAGGCGATCAGGACGAGCGCCGCGGCCCAGGCCCGGTCGTAGGAGGCTTCACTGCCGACCTTGTACTGCTCCCAGATGTAGAGGGGGAGCGAGGACTGGGCGCCTTCGAAGGGGTTGCCGTTGATCAGCTGCGAGCCGAAGACCAGCAGCATGATCGGCGCGGTCTCGCCGGCGATGCGGGCCACGGCCAGCATGACGCCGGTGGAGATGCCGCCGATGGCGGTGGGGAGCACGACCTTGAGGATCATGCGCCACTTCGGCACGCCGAGGGCCAGGGCGGCCTCGCGCAGCTCGTTCGGGACGAGCTTGAGCATCTCCTCGGTGGAGCGGACCACGACCGGCATCATCAGGATCGACAGGGCCATCGCGCCGGCGAAGCCGGAGGGCCCGAAGCCGAGCATCAGGTTCCACGTGGTCAGGATGAACAGGCCCGCGACGATGGACGGGATGCCCGTCATGACGTCGACGAAGAAGGTGACGGCCCGGGAGAGCGAGCCCGTGCCGTACTCGACGAGGTAGACGGCGGTCAGCAGGCCGATGGGCGCCGCGATGAGGGTGGCGAGGGCGACCTGCTCGATGGTGCCGAGCAGCGCGTGGTAGACGCCGCCGCCCTGCTCGAAGCTGGTCACGCCGTTCATCGAGTGGCTGAGGAAGTCCCCGTCGAGGGCCTCCATGCCGCGGCTGATCGTGGTCCACATCAGCGAGAGCAGCGGGATGACCGCGAGGACGAAGCAGACCCATACGACGGAGGTCGCGACCCGGTCCTTGGCCTGCCGGCGGTTCTCGACGACCGCGCTCGCGGTGTAGGTGACGGCGATGAAGAGCAGGGCGGCGATCAGGCCCCACTGGACCTTGCTGTCGAGGTCGAACAGGAGGCCGAGAGCGCAGCCGAGGGCGGTCGAGAGGACCGCGATACCGGCGGGCGCCCAGCGGGGCAGGCCGCCCCGGGTGAGGCCGGCGGGGGCGGCGGACCGGGTGGCCCGGGTGGGCCGCTGGTCCTGGAGTGCGTGGCTCATCAGGCGTTCGCCCCCGAGAAGTCCTTGCGGCGAGCGATGATCAGCCGAGCCGCACCGTTGACCAGCAGGGTGAGAAGGAAGAGGACCAGACCGGAGGCGATCAGCGCGTCCCGGCCGAACTCGTTGGCCTCGTCGAACTTCGCGGCGATGTTCTGCGCGAAGGTCCCGCCGCCGGGGTTCAGGACGTGGAGCGAGATCAGGAAGCTCGGGGAGAGGACGGTGGCGACGGCCATGGTCTCGCCGAGGGCGCGGCCGAGGCCGAGCATCGAGGCGGAGATGACGCCGGAGCGGCCGAAGGGCAGGACCGACATGCGGATGACCTCCCAGCGGGTCGCGCCGAGGGCCAGGGCGGCCTCCTCGTTCATGCGCGGGACCTGGAGGAAGACCTCGCGGCTGACGCTGGTCACGATCGGGAGGATCATGATCGCGAGCAGGATGCCGACGGTGAAGAGCGAGCGGGCGACGCCGATCTGGGTCTTCTCGAAGAGGTAGGTCCAGCCCAGGTACTCGTCCAGCCAGAGGTTCAGGCCGTTCAGCTGCGGGACGAGGAAGAGGGCGCCCCAGATGCCGTAGATGATCGACGGCACGGCGGCCAGCAGGTCGACCACGTAGGCGAGGGGCGCGGCCAGCTTGCGCGGCGCGTAGTGGGAGATGAAGAGGGCGATGCCGACGGCGATCGGAACCGCGATGGCCATCGCGATGATCGAGCTGACGACGGTGCCGAAGAGCAGGACGGCGATGCCGAAGACGGGCGGGTCGGCCGAGGCGTTCCAGTCGAAGGTGGTGAGGAAGTTGCCCTCGTTCTTCGACAGCGCGATGGCCGCACGGTAGGTGAGGAAGGCGGCGATCGACGCCATGATCACCAGGAGCAGGATGCCGGAGCCCTTGGAGAGCCCGGCGAAGATCTTGTCACCGGCGCGGCCGGTGGACCTCGCGCTCTTGGAGACAGGCGGAGCCGTGTCCGTCTGGGTGGGTGTGGTGGTAACCATGGTCTTTCCGGTCTGAGTGGGGGCGGGCCCCCGGGCGGCGGTGCACCGGATGTTCCCCCGGGTGGAGGGGGAGGGGTCCCGGGCCGGTCCGCCCCGGACGGGGGGCGGACCGGACCACGGTCGGGACTCAGGCCAGCGAGGCGACGACCTCGCGGACCTTGGCGTTGATCTCGGCGGGGATCGGCGCGTAGCCGTTGTCCAGGAGGACCTTCTGGCCCGCGTCCGAGGCGGTGTAGGTGAGGAAGGACTTCACGGTGCCGAGGGTGTCGGCCTTGTTGCCCTTGTCGCAGACGACCTCGTAGGTCACCAGGACCAGCGGGTACGCGCCCTCGGCCTTGGTGGCGTAGTCGAGCTTGAGCGCCAGGTCGTTGCCGGTACCGGCGATCTTGGCGGCGCCGATGGCCTTGGAGGCGTTCTCGCCGGTGGCCTTGACCGGGGCGGCGGCGCCCGTGTTCAGGTCGACGGTCTTGATGCTCTGCGAGCTGGCGAAGGAGAGCTCGAAGTAGCCGATGGCTCCGTCGACGGCCTTGACCTGGGTGGCGACACCGGCGGAGCCGGAGGCGGCCTGACCGCCGGGGGCGGCCCACTTCTTGGCGGCCTCGTGCGGCCAGGCGTCGGGGGCGGCGGCCTTGAGGTACTTGGTGACGTTCTCGGTGGTGCCCGAGTCGTCGGAGCGGTGGAAGGCCTGGATGGGGGTGGGGGGAAGCGTGACGCCCGGGTTGAGCTTCTTGATCGCCTCGTCGTCCCACTTCTTGATCTTGTCGTTGAAGATGTTGGCGACGGTGGCGGCGTCGAGCGTCAGCTTGTCCACGCCGGCGACGTTGAAGCCGAGGGCGACGGGGCCGCCGACCATCGGCAGGTTGATGCCCTGGCCGCCGGTGCAGATCTTCTTCGACTCCTCGACCTGCTCCGGCTTCAGCGCCGAGTCGGAGCCGGCGAAACCGACGGTGCCCTGGTTGAAGGCGACGATGCCCTCACCGGAGGAGGACGACTTGTAGTTGACCTCGACGCCCGAGCAGGCGGCCATGTAGTTCTTCACCCACAGGTCGACCGCGTTCTTCTGTGCGGAGGAGCCGGAGGCCAGGAGCTTGCCCTTGGCGCCGTCGCACTTGATGTCGCCCGCGGCGGCCGCGGAGGGCTTGGCCGAACCGTCGGCGCCCTGGGTGTTGTCGTCCGAGCCGCACGCCGTGAGGACCAGGGCACCGGATGCGACGAGGGCCCCGAGGGCCGAGGCACGAAGCCGGTTCTTGCGCTGAAGCTTCACTTTCGGGTGTTCCTTCCAGAAGCCGCCGGCCGCTTTCTGCATCGGGGCGGCGTGCGAAGAGGACTACGTCGGTGTGCGCGGGAGCGGCTCGTCCTGCGGGGCGACTCGCACCGTGCACTACCGAAATTAGGCAGAACAGGTGAAGCGGCCGACCGGGAAGGGTGAACGGACGGTGAACCGTGGCGGACGGCCTGGTGCGGTCACCTGGACGCATGCCCGGTTGTCGGCTTCTGTTATCCGGCCGTTATCGGAGCGTGATGTCGGCGCGCCATCCGGGCCGATCGTTTCTCGCCAGGGGTGGGGCGGTGACGGGGCGGGGCGGCCGCGGGCGCGCCGCGGGTGTGTCCCGTGCGCCGCGCCCGCCTGCCGCGCCCGGCCGCCGTCAGCCCGTCGTCGCCGCCGGCTCCGGGAGCCACAGCAGCTGGAAGGCGTACCGAGCCGCCTCGACCTCGTGGCGCTGGTCGGCGTGCAGCACGCCGAGGGCGTACGCCGTCGCCGGGGCGATGCGCGGGGTGCGCGCGGCCGTCGCCGACGCGGCGGCGGCCTCGGCGGCGTCCCGGTGGCGGTCCAGGGCCCGGCCCGCCGCCGCGAGCCGGGTCACGTCCTCGCCCAGCACCTCCCGCGCGTACCGGTGCACCCGCAGCAGGCGGCGCACCTCGTGCCAGCGCCCGTCGTGCTCCGCGTTGTACGGGTGGGCGTCCTCAGCATCCGGCAGCGCCGCGACCGATGCCGACAGGCGGGTTTCGGCCATCGCGGCCAGGGGGACCAGTACGTCCGCGGTCTTCCCCCGCGCCGCGACCCGATTCAGCGGCACCTCGGAGGCCAGCACCGCCACCGCGTCCGCCACCGCGTGGAAGCGGGCGGAGCCCAGGGCCTGGAGGGTGGCCGAGTGGGCGCGTGTACGGGCCAGGGTCAGCTGGCGCTCCAGCAGTGCGCCGGCGCGCGCCGCGCCCACCGCGAGCGAGCCCCCCGCCGCGCCCCGGGGCGAGGGCACCTCCGGGGCCCCGGACAGCCGGTGCAGGGCGTCCATGAGCCGGGCGAGCCGGTCGGCGTACGCGTGCTCGTCGGCCAGGGTGGAGGACAGCCACACCAGCTCGGTGCGCAGCCCGTCGGCCCAGGAGGACTCGGTCACCCCCCGGAAGGTGGCCAGCGATCCGCTGATGCGGCGGGCCGCCCCCCGCAGGCCGCGCGCCGCCTCGCCGGCTCCGGCCGCGTCCGCCCCGCTCGCTGCGCCGGCCGCGCTCGCCTCGTGCAGGCGCAGCCCGCGCAGGAAAGCGGTGGCCTGGGAGCGCAGGTACGTGCCGAGCACGTCGCCGGCTTCCGCCGTCGGGTCATGGTTTGGCTGAGCCACGCCGGCGCCTCCGGGCGTCTATGAGCATCTCCTGCACGTGCCGCAGCGGCTGGCCTTCCTGGTCCGTGCTGTGCCGGGTCCATTCGCCGTCCGGGCCCAGGTGCCAGGAGGACGTGGCGTCGGACATGCCCGTCTCCAGCATCCGGTCCAGTGCCGCGCGGTGGGCCGGGTCGGCGACCCTGACCAGTGCTTCGATACGGCGGTCGAGGTTGCGGTGCATCATGTCGGCGCTGCCGATCCACACCTCGGGCTCGCCGCCGTTGCCGAAGGCGAAGACCCGGGAGTGCTCCAGGAAGCGGCCCAGGATCGAGCGGACCCGGATGTTGTCCGACAGTCCGGCGACCCCGGGGCGCACCGCGCAGATCCCGCGGACCCAGATGTCGACGGGGACGCCCGCGCGGGAGGCCCGGTAGAGGGCGTCGATCAGGGCCTCGTCGACGATCGAGTTCATCTTCAGGCGCACGTACGCGGGGCGTCCGGCCTGGTGGTGGGCGGTCTCCTTGTCGATCCGCGCGATCAGGCCGTCGCGCAGCGAGCGGGGAGCCACCATGAGCCGGCGGTAGGTCTCGCGCCGCGAGTAGCCGGACAGCCGGTTGAAGAGGTCGGAGAGGTCCGCGCCGACCTGCGGGTCGGCGGTGAGCAGGCCGAGGTCCTCGTAGAGCCGGGCGGTCTTGGGGTGGTAGTTGCCCGTGCCGACGTGCGAGTAGCGGCGCAGTTGGTCGCCCTCCTGGCGGACGACGAGGGACAGCTTGCAGTGGGTCTTGAGGCCGACCAGCCCGTAGACGACGTGGCAGCCGGACTCCTCCAGCTTGCGCGCCCACTTGATGTTGGCCCGCTCGTCGAACCGGGCCTTGATCTCGACGAGGACGAGGACCTGCTTGCCGGATTCGGCGGCGTCGGTCAGGGCGTCCACGATCGGGGAGTCGCCGGAGGTGCGGTAGAGCGTCTGCTTGATGGCGAGGACGTCCGGGTCGGCGGCGGCCTGCTCCAGGAAGGCCTGCACGGAGGTGGAGAAGGAGTCGTACGGGTGGTGCAGCAGGACGTCGCGCTCGCGCAGGGCCGCGAAGATGTCCGGCGCGGACGCGGACTCGACCTCGGCCAGGTCACGGTGGGTGCCGGCGATGAACTTGGGGTACTTCAGCTCCGGCCGGTCCAGGGAGGCGATCCCGAACAGGGCGGTCAGGTCCAGGGGGCCGGGCAGCGGGTAGACCTCGGAGGCGTCGATGTTGAGCTCCTGCACCAGCAGGTCCAGTACGCCCGGATCGATGGACTCCTCGACCTCCAGGCGGACGGGCGGCCCGAAGCGGCGCCGCATGAGCTCCTTCTCCAGGGCCTGGAGCAGGTTCTCGGCGTCGTCCTCCTCCACCTCCAGGTCCTCGTTGCGGGTCACCCGGAACATGTGGTGCGCGAGCACCTCCATGCCGGGGAACAGCTCCTCCAGGTGCGCGGCGATGACGTCCTCCAGCGGGACGTAGCGCTGCGGGGAGGCCTCCAGGAAGCGGGAGAGGAGCGGCGGGACCTTGACCCGGGCGAAGTGGCGGTGGCCGCTGACCGGGTTGCGGACGACCACGGCGAGGTTGAGCGAGAGCCCCGAGATGTACGGGAACGGGTGCGCGGGGTCCACGGCCAGCGGGGTCAGCACCGGGAAGATCTGGTTCCGGAACAGGGTGAAGAGGCGGGCCTGCTCCTTCTCCGTGAGGTCCGGCCAGCGGATGAGGTGGACGCCCTCCTCGGCCAGCGCCGGGCAGATGTCCTGCTGGAAGCAGGCGGCGTGGCGGGCCATGAGCTCGCGCGAGCGCGTCCAGATGAGGTCGAGCACCTCGCGGGGCTGCAGGCCTGAGGCCGAACGGGTGGCGACGCCGGTCGCGATACGCCGTTTGAGGCCGGCCACGCGGACCATGAAGAACTCGTCCAGGTTGCTCGCGAAGATCGCCAGGAAGTTCGCGCGCTCCAGCAGCGGGGTCGTGGGGTCCTCGGCGAGTTCCAGCACGCGCTCGTTGAAGGCGAGCCAGCTGCGCTCCCGGTCGAGGAAGCGGCCGGGCGGGAGCTCGCCGCCGCCGCCGTCCTTGTCGTCGTAGGCGTCCAGGTCGGCGTCGAGATCCGGTTCGAGGTCGACGTGCGGGCGGTGCGCGGAGATGGAACCTATCCGCGCGTGCGATCCGGTGACGGCGCGGGACGCGGACGTGGGGGACGGGTGCTGGGCCGGGACCTCGCTGGGGCCCGCGCTGGGCTGGTGGCTCATGACTCCATTCTTCCGCGCGCGCGGAAGAACAGGCGCGTCGGAAGTGTCGGCGGTCAGCCGCAGTCGCGGGTGCATGGGGGGAGCGTCGCAAGCGGTTCTGAATGCCTGGTTAATGGCGTGTGGCTTCCCGGGTGTGCGGGGCGGCTGCGCCGGGCTCGGTGGGGGTGCGGGGGCGGTGCCGCCGGGCCCTCTCCTCGGGGTCGCGCCTCAGGCGCCGGCGGGGCTGGGGGGCTCCGCCCCCGGGCCCCCGCGCCTCAACCGCCGGCGGGGCTGGAGTGGCGGTTGGGGTGGGGGGGCTGGTCAGCTTTCGGTGCGGTACATGAGGTCGACCTCGTGGGTGGTGAAGCCGAGGCCCTCGTACACGGCCAGGGCCGCCGGGTTGTCGGCGTCCACGTAGAGCATGGCGGTCGGCATGCCCCGGTCGGCGAGGTGGTGGAGGCCGATGGAGGTGAGCGCCTTGCCGAGGCCGCCGCCCTGGGCGCCCGGGCGGACGCCCACCACGTACACCTCGCCGAGCTGCTCCGCCGCGTGCACCTTGGTCCAGTGGAAGCCGACGAGCTCCCCCGCGCGCTCGGCGAGGAAGAACCCCCGCGGGTCGAACCACGGCTGCGCGATCCGGTCGTCGAGGTCCCGCTGCGTCAGCGCCCCCTGCTCGGGGTGGTGGGCGAAGGCGGCCGCGTTCGCCGCGAGCCAGGCCGCGTCGTCGGCGCCGGGGACGAAGGTGCGCACCGACACCCCGGCCGGGAGCGCCGCGTCCGGCAGCGGGTCGGCCCCCGCGCCCAGCGGTCGGCGCAGCTGGCGCAGCTCGCGGAAGAGGGTCAGCCCGAGGACCTGCGCCAGGTGCCGCGCCGCGGACTTCCCGCCGTGGGCCCACACCCGCAGCCGCTTCCCGGAGGCTGCCAGCAGCGCCGATCCCAGGGCCCGGCCGTGGCCGCGTCCGCGCAGCGAGGGGTGGACGACGAGCTCGGCGGCCGGGGCCTCCACCGGGTCGGTGTCCTCCAGTTGCCCGTAGCCGGCGAGCCTGCCCTTCTCGGTGAGCAGGAAGTGCCGGATGCCCTCGCGCGGGCCGCCCCGCAGCTGGAGGCGTCCCTGCTCGGAGACGGCGGTGGTGCCGTCCGTGCGCGCGGCCTCCGCGATCAGGCCGAGGACCGCTTCGGCCTGTTCCTCCGTCAGCTCGTCGAGGGTCTGAATCTGCCGTCCGGGCTCCAGGGCCGCTGCTGCGTCAGTCATGGCACGAGCCTACGACCGCCGCGGGCGTGCGGCGGAGCGCTGCTCCGCGTCGTCCCGTCTTCCGCGCGTAACCACCTCGATACCCGTTACCCCCTGTCGTGCTACGCGCGTTGACAATAGGCTGCGGCGGACCTCCCACGTTGTTCCGTAGTCCACAAAGGGGAATAGATGTCTGCGACGCCACAACGGCACCGCCGAGCCCGCCGGTTGGCCCTCACCGCCCTCGCCGCCACCGCCGGCGCCGGCGCGATGGTCGCCGCCGCCCTCCCGGCCGGCGCCGCGAGTGGTGGCGGTGCGGCCAAGAGCCGGACCGTCGACGTGCAGATGCTGTCGCTCAACGACTTCCACGGCACGCTGGAGCCCCCGCAGGGGTCCTCCGGTTCGGTGGCCGAGCGGCAGCCCGACGGCACCACCAAATCCATACCGGCGGGCGGGGTCGAGTACCTCGCGACCAGCCTGCGCGAGGCCCGCAAGGGCCACCAGTACTCCGTCACCGCCGCCGCCGGTGACATGATCGGCGGCAGCCCGATGCTGTCCGGGCTCTTCCACGACGAGCCGACCATCGAGGCGCTGAACAAGATCGGCCTGGACGTGTCCAGCGTCGGCAACCACGAGTTCGACGAGGGCCGGGCCGAGCTGCGCCGCATGCAGTACGGCGGCTGCCACCCGGTCGAGGGCTGCTACGAGTACGGCAAGGAATTCACCGGGTCCGAGTTCCAGTACCTCGCCGCCAACGTCACGGACGAGAAGACCAAGCGTCCGATGATGTCGCCCACCTTCGTGTGGAAGAAGGGCGACGTGAAGATCGGCTTCATCGGCGTCACCCTGGAGGGCACCCCGGACGTCGTGACCGCCGAGGGCGTCAAGGGCCTGAAGTTCGGCGACGAGGTCGAGACGATCAACAAGTACGCGGCCGAGCTGAACAAGCAGGGCGTGAAGTCGATCGTCGCGCTGATCCACGAGGGCGGCCTGCCCGCCAACGGCGCGTACAACTACGACTGCGACGTCCCCGGTGCGGGCGCCGGCATCTCGGGCGCCATCGTCGACATCGCCAAGAACGTCGACGCCAAGGTGGACGCGCTGGTCACGGGCCACACGCACCAGGCCTACGCCTGCAACATCCCCGACCCGGCGGGCAACCCGCGCTCGGTCACCTCGGCCGCCTCGATCGGCCGGCTGTACACGGAGACCACCCTCACGTACGACCGCGCCACCAAGGACATCGTCCGTACGGCGGCCCAGTCGCCGAAGCCGGTGAACAAGCTCGTCACCCGTGACCAGCCCAAGGCCGCGGACATGACCGAGCTGCTCGGGCGCTGGAACGAGCTGGCGGCCCCGATCGCCAACCGCCCGCAGGGCTTCATCTCGGCGGACATCCCCGGCCGCGGCTCGCCGGAGTTCGAGAAGCCGCTGGGCAGCCTGATCGCCGACGCGCAGCTGGCGGCCCTGGCCCCGGCCGACAAGGGCGGCGCGCAGCTGGCCCTCATGAACCCGGGCGGCATCCGTTCGGACCTGGCCCACAAGGCGTCCGGCGCCGAGGGCGACGGTGTGGTGACGTACGGGGAGTCCTTCACCGTGCAGCCGTTCAACAACATGATGAACGTGGTGGACCTGACGGGCGCCCAGCTGGTCACGGCGCTCCAGCAGCAGGTGAGCGGGCCGGTCAACGGCGCGAGCCCGAAGATCCTCCAGGTGTCCAAGGGCTTCACCTACACCCTGGACATGACGAAGGCGGGCGCGGACCGCATCGTCGTGGACTCGGTGAAGCTGGACGGCGCGGCCATCGACCCCGCCCGGACCTACCGGGTCGCGATGAACGAGTTCCTCGCGGGCGGCGGTGACGGCTTCACCGTCCTGAAGGAGCACAAGAACAAGCTGGTGGGCGCGTCCGACCTGGACTGCTTCAACGCCTACCTGACGGCGAACTCCTCGCAGAGCTCCCCGCTCGCCCCGCCCGCGGGCGGACGGATCACCGTCGTCAAGTAGACGTCGCGGTGCCCCTGGAGGGGGCGGTGGGCCTGCGGGCCCGCCGCCCCCTCCGGCGTTCACGGGCCGGGCGCGGCCGACGGCCGGCGCGGGGGCTCCAGGCCGGAACAGGCCGGGCGGCAACTCGCCCAAGGCCTGCGCACCGGCGTCGAGTTGCTCGGAAACTGACGCCTACCGACGGGTAGTAAAGGCGGGTCCGGCACGCCATAATCCGGCCCATCACCGGGTCGGCGAAGGGGCGGGCATGGGCATGGCTGGTATGGGCACGGCGGGTACGGGAACGGGTGCCGCGGGCAGTGGAACGGCCCTCGCGGGTACGGGCGGCACGGGCGCGGGCGGCGCCGGCGCGGACGGCGCGGGCCCGGCCCTGGACCGCCGCCGGTTCCTGTCCGCCGCCCTGGCGGTGGGCGCGACGGCGGCCGTGGGACTGGGGGCGGCCGGCACGGCCTCGGCACGGACCCTCGGCACCCAGGACTGGATGGCGGGCCTGCCCGACTCCACCGCCCTCCAGCGGATGACCATCCCCGGTACCCACGACTCGGGCGCCCGCCAGGGCGGGCTGTACGTCGCCTGCCAGAACACCTCGATCGCCCAGCAGCTCGACTCCGGCATCCGCTTCCTCGACGTCCGCTGCCGGGTCACTGGAGGGTCCTTCGCCATCCACCACGGCTCGTTCTTCCAGAACCTGATGTTCGGGGACGTCCTCGTGGCCTGCGCGGGCTTCCTTGCCGCGCACCCCTCCGAGACCGTCCTGATGCGGGTCAAGCAGGAGTACTCCGAGGACAGCGACGCCACCTTCCGCGCCGTCTTCGACGACTACCTCGACCACCGCGGCTGGCGCCCGCTGTTCCGGATCGCCGACACCCTGCCCGCGCTGGGCCAGGCCCGGGGCAAGGTCGTGCTGCTCGCCGACAACGGGGGCCTGCCCGGTCTGCGGTACGGGGACGGGAACGTCTTCGACATCCAGGACGACTACATGGCCGAGCCCTTCGCCAAGCGCGGCAGGATCGAGAACCACTTCCGGCGCGCCGTCCAGCAGCCCGGCAAGCTCTTCGTGAACTACACCAGCACCTCCGCCTACCTGCCGCCGCGGTGGAACTCCGACCGCCTCAACCCCCAGGCGCACGCCTTCGTCGACGGGGCCGAACTCGCCGGCCGGACCGGGCTCGGCATCGTCCCGATGGACTTCCCGAACACCCGCTCCGGCCTGGTCGCCTCACTGATCCGGCACAACTGAGGGCCCGGGCGGCGGCGGGGTGGGCGCCCCCGGGATCCGGAGCACCGCCTCCGTGCCCGGGCCGCCGGGCGCCGCCCGCAGCTCGGCGGTGCCGCCCGCCCGGTGCGCCGTACGGGCCACGATCGACAGGCCCAGTCCGCTGCCGGGCAGGGCGCGCGCCGAGGGCGAGCGCCAGAACCGCTCGAAGACGTACGGCAGGTCCTCGGCCGGGATGCCCGGCCCGTGGTCCCGTACGGTCAGCTCGCCCGCCCGCAGCGTCACCTCGACCGAGCCGCCCGGCGGGCTGAACTTCACCGCGTTGTCCAGGATGTTGACGACCGCGCGCTCCAGGGCGGCCGGCTCGCCCCGTACGTACCAGGGCTCCAGGTGCGAGGTGAAGCCGAGCTCGGGCCCGCGCAGCCGGGCCCGCGACAGCGCCGTCCCGGTGATCTCGTGCAGGGCCACCACCCCGAGCGGGCCGGGGGACACCGCGTCCGGGCGGGACAGCTCCTGGAGGTCCCCGATCAGCGCCGCCAGTTCCGTCATCTGCGCCTTGACCGAGGCCAGCAGCTCCCTGCGGTCCTCCGGCGGGATGGCGCGCCCGGTGTCCTCGCTGCGCGCCAGCAGCTCGATGTTCGTCCGGAGCGAGGTGAGCGGGGTGCGCAGCTCGTGCCCGGCGTCCGCGATCAGCTGGGCCTGCCGCGCCTGCGAGGAGGCGAGCGCGACCGTCAGGGAGTTGAAGGACCGCGACAGCCGGGCGATCTCGTCGTCGCCCGTGTCGGGGATCCGCACGGTGAGGTCCTCGGTCCGGGCGATGTGCTCCACGGCTCCGGTCAGCTCGTCGACCGGCCGCAGCCCCGTACGGGCCACCCACAGCCCGGCCGCGCCGGCGCCGACCACGCCGATGCCGCAGACCAGCAGCAGGACCCAGGCCAGGGTGGACAGCGGCCGGTCGATGTCGGCGAGCGGCTTGGCCACGGTCAGCGCGGCGGCCTGCCCGCCCAGCAGGGCCGGCTGGGTGTAGACCCGCACGGCGATCCCGTCGGAGGTGGTGGCGTCGTACAGCGCGGCCCCGCGCCGGCGCTGCGCGACCTCCAGGTCGGTGCCGCTGACCCGCAGGGTGCTCCTGCCGTCGACCCAGCAGTGGCCGCCGTCCGGCAGCACGATCTGCACCTGGGCGCTGAGGTTATTGGCGGGGCGCTCCGGCAGGGCACTGTCCGAGACGCAGCCGAGCGCCCGGTACACCTGGTTGGCCTGCGCCTCCGCGTTGGTGGCGCGCAGGTTGCTGTCGAGCTGGTCCCGCAGCTGGGTCCGCACCATCACCCACGACACCGCGGCGACGCCCGCCACCGCGAGGGCCACGGCCACCGTGACCAGCAGGGCGAGGCGGGAACGCAGCGGCAGGGCGCGGAACCTGGCCGCCGGGCTCACTCGGGCCCGCCCTCGCCGGCCCGCAGGACGTAGCCGACCCCGCGCACGGTGTGGACCAGGCGGGGCTCGCCGCCCGCCTCGGTCTTGCGGCGCAGGTACATCACGTACACGTCCAGGGAGTTGGAGCTGGGCTCGAAGTCGAAGCCCCAGACGGTCTTGAGGATCTGCTCGCGGGTCAGCACCTGGCGGGGGTGGGCGAGGAACATCTCCAGCAGCGTGAACTCGGTACGGGTCAGCTCCACCGGGCGTCCGCCGCGGGTGACCTCGCGGGTGGCGACGTCCATCCGGAGGTCGGCGAAGGCCAGCGCGTCCTCGGGCTCCCCGCCGCCGGGGCGGGGGGCCGCGTACGCGCTGCGGCGCAGCAGGGCCCGGACCCGGGCGAAGAGCTCGTCGAGCTCGAAGGGTTTGACGAGGTAGTCGTCGGCTCCCGCGTCGAGGCCGGTGACGCGGTCGCCGACGGTGTCGCGGGCGGTGAGCATCAGGATCGGCGTGACGCTGCCGGCGGCCCGCAGCCGGCGGGCCGCCGTCAGACCGTCCATCCGGGGCATCTGGATGTCGAGGACGATCAGGTCGGGCTCGTAGGAGGCCGCCTTGTCGAGGGCGTCGAGGCCGTCGACGGCGGTCTGCGCGGCGTATCCCTCGAAGGCGAGGCTGCGGCGCAGGGCCTCGCGTACGGCCGGCTCGTCGTCCACGACGAGGATGCGCGCTTCGCCTTCGGCGGGATTCATCTCGGTCCCCAGGGGTGGTGGTCGGTACTCGGCGGCGCCTCCCAGCCTCGCACGGGCGGGCCGGTGCCGTGGCCCTAGAAGGAGGTGCCGAAGCCGCTGCCGGCGCCGGAGCCGCCTCGGTCGGAGGCGGAGCCGTCGCCCGCGCCGCCGGGACCGCCCTTGCGCAGGGAGTCGAGGTCGGCCTTGATCGTGTCGACCGGGATGGCGAAGCCGAGGCCGACGCTGCCCGCCTCGGAGCCGTCGCTCGCGGGGGAGTAGATGGCGGAGGGCATGCCGACGATCTCGCCGTTCATGTCGACCAGCGCGCCGCCGGAGTTGCCCGGGTTCAGGGAGGCGTCCGTCTGGATCGCCTTGTACGAGGTGGTGACCGATCCGGTGTCGCCGTTGAACTGCCGGCCGTCGAAGGAGAACGGCCAGCCGCCGTCCTGCTGCCGCTGGGGCGACCGCTGCTCCGACTTCGGTACGTTCACCTCGCGGTCGAGCGCGGAGACGATGCCGCTGGTGACCGTGCCGGTCAGCCGGTCGGGGGAGCCGATCGCCACGACCTCCTCGCCGACCTTGAGGCCGCCGGAGTCGCCGAGCACGGCGGGCTTGAGTCCGGTGGCGCCCTGGAGCTTGATGAGCGCCAGGTCCTTGTCGGGATCGGTGCCGACGATCCGCGCGGCGTACTTCCTGCCGTCGCTCATGGTCACCTGGATCTCGGAAGCGCCGCTGATCACATGGTTGTTGGTGGCGATCTCGCCGTCGGAGGTGAGGACGATGCCGGATCCGGTGCCCTGGCCGGAGCCGGTGCGGGTGTCGATGCGAACCACGGACGGGCTGACCTGCTCGGCGACGCCGGAGACGGTGCCGGAGCCGGTCCGCGAGACGTTGGTGCCGTTGACCGCGCCACCCGCGGCGCCGGGGGCGCCCACCAGCTGCTGGACGGCGGCGGCGGTGCCGCCGCCGACCAGGGCCGCGGCGAGCGCGACGGCCGCGAGCAGCGCGACCGGCTTCTTGGCACGTACCGGCGGGGCGGCATGCGCGGGACCGGCGTACGCGGGACCGGCGTGCGCGGTTCCGGCGCCGGGGGCGGGCACGGTCTCGCCGCGGATGACCGACGGCAGGTGCGCCTCGTGCCAGCCGGGCGGCGCGGCGGGCGGGTAGGAGGGCGGCGGCGGGTAGGCCCCGGCGGCGGGGTCGTGTGCGAGACGGTCACGTGCCCGCTGCCCGTCCGCGCCGAAGGGCGCGTCCTGGGCGGGGCGGTTCTCCTGCGGGTACTCGCCTTCGCGGCGGGGGCTCTCGGTCATGACTCCGACTGTGGCGGCCGATCATGAGAGCTTCCTGAGCCTGGGCTGAGAAGCCCGACAGAACCGTGTATGCCCGATATAAACATCAGGCTCCGGCGGTGCCGCCGCGGGCGCCCCTGCTCCCGCAGGCAGGGTCGAACGGGACGCCTAGCGGCAGCCGCAGGAGCGCCGGATCACCAGCGCCGACGGGAACTGCTTCAGCCGCTCGCGGCGCGACCCGGCCACCCGGAGCCCGTCGTCCAGGACCAGGTCCACCGCCGCGCGGGCCATCGCCGGGCGGTCCGAGGCGATGGTGGTCAGGGGCGGGTCCGTGAGGGCCGCCTCCTTCACGTCGTCGAAGCCGGCGACCGCCAGCTCCCCGGGCACGTCGATCCGAAGCTCCCGCGCCGCGCGCAGCACCCCGATGGCCTGGTCGTCCGTGGCGCAGAAGATGGCAGGGGGGCGGTCCGGCCCGGCGAGGACCTCCAGGGCGACCTTGTACGCGTCGTAGCGGTTGTACGGCGCCTCGAAGAGCCGACCCTCCACCGAGCGCCCGGCCTCCTGCATGGCCCGCCGCCAGCCCTCCACGTGGTCGGCGACCGGGTCGCCGACGGACGGGGTGTTCTCCACCCCGCCGATGCAGGCGACGTACGGGTGCCCGTGCTCCAGCAGGTGCCGGGTGGCGAGCTGGGCGCCGCCGACGTCGTCCGTGACGACGGCGACGTCGTCGATCGCCTCCGGGCGCTCGTGCAGCAGCACGACCCGCGCGTCCCACGCCTCGATCTCCGAGGCCGCGCGCTCGCTCATGCCCTGGCTGACCAGGATCAGCCCCGAGACCCGCATGCCGAGGAACGCCCTCAGGTAGTGGACCTCGCGCTCGTCGCGGTAGTCGGAGTTGCCGACGAGCACCATCTTCCCGCGCTCGGCGGCGGCCTGCTCGACCGCGTGCGCCATCTCCGCGAAGAACGGCTGCCGGGCGTCGGGGACGATCATGCCTATGAGGTCGGTGCGCCGCGACGCCATCGCCTGCGCGACCCGGTCCGGGCGGTAGCCCAGATCCTTGATCGCGGCGAGGACACGCTCGCGCGTGGCCGGGGCAACCGGCCGGGGTCCGTTGTTGATGACGTAGCTCACGACGGCGGTAGAGGTACCCGCAAGTCGCGCCACGTCATCCCGCGTCACCTTGGCCACGCGCGGCAGTCTACGCGGGGTGACCTACCTCTGGGCAGGGCGTCCTGCGGAATGGACGCCCGCCGTGTCCTCCGCCGACCGGGTGACGGCCGCGTCCGCCCGGGGGGCGGCCTGCGCGGCCGCTTGGGCGGCCGCCTGCGCCGCCGCTTCCGCCGCCGCCCGCTCGACCTTCTCCGGCGTGACGAAGCGGTAGCCGACGTTGCGGACGGTGCCGATCAGCGACTCGTGCTCGGGGCCGAGCTTCGCGCGCAGCCGCCGTACGTGCACGTCGACGGTCCGGGTGCCGCCGAAGTAGTCGTAGCCCCAGACCTCCTGCAGCAGCTGGGCGCGGGTGAAGACCCGGCCCGGGTGCTGCGCGAGGTACTTGAGCAGCTCGAACTCCTTGAAGGTGAGGTCCAGCACCCGCCCCTTGAGCTTCGCGGAGTACGTGGCCTCGTCCACCGACAGGTCGCCGTTGCGGATCTCCATCGGGGAGTCGTCCGAGCCCAGCTGCTGCCGGCCGGTGGCCAGCCTCAGCCGCGCCTCGACCTCGGCGGGGCCGGCGGTGTCCAGGAGGACGTCGTCGATGCCCCAGTCCGCGGTGACCGCCGCCAGGCCGCCCTCCGTGACCACGAGGATCAGCGGGCAGCCGGGCCCGGTGGAGCGCAGCAGCTGGCACAGGGAGCGCACCTGCGGCAGGTCGCGCCGGCCGTCCACGAGGATGACGTCGGCGCCCGGGGTGTCCACGAGGGCCGGGCCCTCGGCCGGGGCCACCCGGACGTTGTGCAGCAGCAGGCCGAGGGCGGGCAGCACCTCGGTGGACGGCTGCAGGGCGTTGGTCAGGAGCAGGAGAGAGCTCATGCCCCACCACCCGGCCCGGTCGCGGTCGGCCGGTCCCGCTCGGTTCGCTGGTCCATCACGTCGGTTCCTCCTCGGTCCCGTCGAGGACATGCGCGGTACTGCTTCGTACGGTGTCGCTGGGCGGCGGCCGTCCGTCCCCGCGCCCTGGGGCCGGGCGGTCACCGATGTTCTCGGTCCGTTCAACGTGCTGAAAGCACAAAAGGACCCGGGGGCAACATTGCCCGGATCCTCTCGCCAGCAGAATAGCCCACCCGTCCTCTCGGGGCCGAGGCCCCGTCCGCTTCGATCTCTGTGGCTCCCGCCACGCCCGCGGCCCTCTTATGCCCCCTTTTCGCCGGATCAACAGGCCCGATTCACGGTCGTTGCCGCCCCGCGGCGGGCTCCGACGGCCTTCCGGTCGCACACGGGGCGCGCGGAGGCACGCCGGGGCAACGGGCGGGAGGGGCCATCATGGAGGCCGACGGTAGAGGGCCGACGAGAGGAGCTGCAGTGGCAACCGGAACCATCCGCTACTGGGCGGCGGCCAAGGCCGCGGCCAAGACGGCGGAGGAGCCGTACTCGGCGCGGACACTGGCCGAGGCGCTCGACGCCGTGCGGGAACGCCACCCCGGGGAACTGACCCGGGTCCTGCTGCGGTGCTCCTTCCTCGTGAACGAAGAACCCGTGGGCAAGCGCCCGCACGATGCCGTACCGCTGACCGAGGGGGGCACCGTCGAGGTGCTCCCGCCGTTCGCGGGCGGGTGAGCGGAAGCCGATGAGCACGCCTGAGGAACAGCAGCGCCGGCACCAGGAGGCGCGGCAGCAGGACTACCGGGGCCACCAGGACCTCCCGGGCCACCAGGACCCGCCGGGCCGGCAGGACTACCAGGACTACCCGGACTACCAGGGGGCCCAGGGGCCTGCGGGCGAGCAGGGCCACCAGGGTGTGCAGGGCCACCAGGGCGAGTCCGGCCACCAGGATCCCTACGGGACGCAGACCTGGCAGGCCCAGACCTGGGACACCAGCCACCAGCCGGTGCATCCGCCGCTGGGCGGGGTGCCGGGGCAGCCGGCCGCGCCGGACGGGTGGTTCCGGGACGAGGCGCAGGCCCCGGTCCCGGCCCAGGACTGGTACCCCGGCCCCGCTGCGCAGCAGTCCCCGCCGCAGCAGTCCACCCCGCAGCAGTCCACCCCGCAGCAGTCCCCGCCGCCGCAGGTCGCGGCCCCGGACGGCTGGTTCCGCGAGGAGGCCCCGGCGCAGGCCCCGGCCCCGGGGCAGGACTGGTCCCACGGCGCCGGAGCGCCGGTCTCGGCGGACGAGACGGCGTACCTGCCCCCGTACCCCGGCCCGGCGCAGCAGGAGGCCGCGTACCAGGCCCCGTACCCGGGCTCCGCGCAGCAGGAGGCTGCCGCATACCAGCCTCCGTACACGGGCCCCGGCAGCGCTCAGCAGGAGCCGGCGGGCCGGGCCGAGGAGAGCGCGTACCTGCCGCCGTTCCCCGGTCCCGCGGAGCCGCGGCAGGCAGCCGCGCCCGAGGGCTGGTTCCGCGACGAGGCCCCGGCCCCGGCGCAGGCCCCGGACCCGGGGCAGGACTGGTCCCACGGCGGTACGGGCGCCCCCTGGCCGGGGGCCGCGCCGGACCCGGCCGAGCAGACCGCCTACCTCCCGCCCCAGGCGGCGGCCCCGGAGTCCGTCGAGCAGACCGCGTACCTGCCGCCCTACCCGGGCCCGGACGCCGAGGCCGCGGCGGCCCCCGTCGCGGACGCGTCCCCCGGCGGGCCCGCGGGCGGCGGGCCCGCGCCCGTCCCCGCGCCCGGCGAGGAGCCCGCGTACTCCCCTCCGACGCTCGCCGGGAACACCGTGCGCGCCGTCGATCCCGCCCAGGCCCGCGCCGAGGGCCGCTCGCCGGTGATCGACCCCGGTCCGCAGTCGGCCGTCCTGACCGCCGTCCTCGGCGTGCTGCTGGCCGTGGCAGCCCTGCTCGGGGACCTCGCCCTGCTGCTGCCGCTCATCGCCCTCCAGGGCCTCACCGCGGCGGGCTGGTTCCGCCTCAACGGGATGTGGCCCGCCCGGCAGGGCATCGCCCTCGCCTTCGCCGGCGCGCTGGTGGCCGACGCGGCCGTGCTCGCCGTGGACCCGACCCACGGCCCGGGCGCGATCGTCGGCACCCTCGGCGCCTGGGTGCTGCTCACGCTCGTCCTCCAGCTGCGCAGCCACGCCGACCCCGACGAGCGGATGTCCGGCCTGATGGCCTCCGTGGCCTCGGCCGCGCTGGCCGTGGTCTGCGCCGGCTACCTGGCGGCCGACGCGAAGGCCGTCACGGTCGGCGCGGCCGCCGTCGCGGTCGCCGTCTTCGCCCGCGCGCTGCCGCTGCCGACGGCGCCGTCCGTCGGGGTCTCGCTGGGCGCCGCGGCCGGCGCCGGCATCGCGCTCGGCGGGCTGACCGGGATCGGCGCGGGCGGGGCGCTGCTCGGTCTCGCCGCCGGGGTGTGCGCGCTGATCGGCCTGCGGGTGGCGGCGTACGACTACCCGTCGAAGTTCGTCCACATGACGGCCGGTGTCGCGATGCCGCTGGCGGTCGCCGCGCCCGCCGTGTACCTGATCGGCCGGGTGGTGGCCTGAGCGGCGGCCGGCTCCGGCCCCGGCCGCCGTCCCGGCCGCTGCCCCCGCCGCCGCTCCGTCGGGCCGTCGCTGACGGTGCCTTGACGACCGGTCATGTTCCACTGGGACGCACGTACCGACTAGTAGGGGGAGGGCACGTGCGTGCTCTGCGCGTCGTTGTGATCATCGGAGTGGTGCTGGGCGCCCTGCTCGTCGGCGTGGACCGGTGGGCGGTGGGATACGCCGAGAACCGCCTGGCCGAGCGCATACAGGCCCGGCAGGGGTCGGCCGGCACCTCCGAGGTGGAGATCCACGGCTTCCCCTTCCTGACCCAGGCGCTCAGCCGCGACCTGGACCGGGTCGACCTGCGGCTCCGGGGCGTCGAGGCGACGGCGGACGGGCGCAGGACGCGGCTCGCGGAGCTCGACGCGCACTTCTACGACGTGGCCCTGGACAGCGACTACAGCGGGGGCACGGCCCGGCGCGCCGACGGCACCGCGCTGATCACGTACGCCGACCTGACGGCCGCCTCGCAGACCGGCGCGACCCTCACCTACGGCGGGTCGCCGGGCAAGGTGAAGGTCACCGCGGGGGTGGAGGTGCTCGGCAGGACGCTGACGCGCAGCGTGGTGTCGACCGTCACCCTGGAGGACGCGCAGGACGGCCAGGGGGGCAAGATCGTCCGGGTGCGGGCGGACGAGGTGCCGGGCGAGGGCATCCCGGGCATCGAGAAGCTGGTCCGCAAGAAGACCGACTTCGACCGCCGTCTCGACAGCGGCCTGCCCACGGGCCTCCAGTTGTCGGCGCTGACCTCGGACGAGGGCGGCGTGCACCTCACCCTGAGCGGTTCGAACGTGGTGGTGGCCGGATCCTGAGACGGCGCGGTCCGATCCGCAGATGGAGCGGGCGCGCGAAGGGCTCCCGGGGCGCCGCGGCGGCGGCCGGCGCGGTCCGCATCCCAGTATTCGGACGATCCTGTCTCGGTATATGACACACCGGTGACAGGGCGGCCGATTCGTCCCTACGATCCATGGCTATGAAGCATCAGCAGGCGGATCTCACGAAGCGGCGGGCAGTAGACCTGTGTCGCGTCGCCGCCATGCTCTGTCGATCCATGTGACGTGTGAGCGCATCCGCTCCACCCGCCGGACGACAGCCCTTCCCGCGTGACCGTAACCGCCTCCTGACCCCTGCCGCCTCCCCGCGCAGGACCCCCTGAGCGCACCCGGACGGACGCACGCACGCAGCACCACCCGCGCAGCCCGCCGGTCAGCCGGCAGGTGCGCGGCCGTACCAGCACAGCCCCGCCGCACACTGCCCCGGAGGAGAACACCATGAGCCGCAGCGACGTCCTTGTAGACGCCGACTGGGTCGAGGCCCACCTGAACGACGCGAACGTCGTCGTCGTCGAGGTGGACGAGGACACGTCCGCGTACGACAAGAACCACATCACCAACGCCGTCCGGATCGACTGGAAGAGCGACCTCCAGGACCCGGTCCGCCGCGACTTCGTGGACCAGGAGGGCTTCGAGAAGCTCCTCTCCGCCAAGGGCATCTCCAACGACGACACCGTCGTCCTCTACGGCGGCAACAACAACTGGTTCGCCTCCTACGCGTACTGGTACTTCAAGCTCTACGGCCACCAGGACGTCCGCCTGCTCGACGGCGGCCGCAAGAAGTGGGAGCTCGACTCCCGCGACCTGGTCGACGGCACCGAGGTCCCGAACCGCCCGGCCACCCAGTACAAGGCCAAGGCCCAGGACGCCTCCATCCGCGCCTTCCGCGACGACGTCCTGGCCGCGATCGGCACCCAGAACCTGGTCGACGTCCGCTCGCCCGACGAGTTCTCCGGCAAGCTGCTCGCCCCGGCGCACCTCCCGCAGGAGCAGTCGCAGCGTCCCGGCCACGTGCCGAGCGCCCGCAACATCCCGTGGTCGAAGAACGCCAACGACGACGGCACCTTCAAGTCGGACGACGAGCTCAAGGCCCTCTACGAGGCGGAGCAGGTCGAGCTGGACACCAAGGACACCATCGCCTACTGCCGCATCGGTGAGCGCTCCGCGCTCACGTGGTTCGTGCTGCACGAGCTCCTGGGCCAGGAGAACGTCAAGAACTACGACGGCTCGTGGACCGAGTACGGCTCGCTGGTCGGCGTGCCGATCGAGCTCGGCCCCAACAAGTAGTTCGTTCCGGGCACCGCGGCGGACAGACGCGGCCGCCGCGACGCAGTACCCGTAAGACCTCTCTAGGACAGGACAGAGAACATGTGTGGAGCACAGATCGGCGGGCCCGACCTCGCGACGCTGAAGCCCGGTGAGACCGCCATCCAGGGCCAGGTGACCAAGGACGGCGAGCCCGTGTCCGGCTACGTCCGGCTGCTGGACTCGACCGGCGAGTTCACCGCGGAGGTCCCGACCTCGGCGACCGGCCAGTTCCGCTTCTACGCCGCCACCGGCTCCTGGACGCTGCGGGCGCTCGTCCCCGGTGCCCAGGCGGACCGTGCCGTCGTGGTCGCCGAGGCCGGCGGCGTGACGGACGTGGCGATCGCGGTCTAGCACCGCCGTGTGATCGCCCGATCGATCGGCCGGAGGGCCGCACCCCAGGGGTTGGACGCCACTGGAACGGGGTGCGGTCCTTCGTGCCGTCCGGGCCCGGCGCCCCTTGTGCGGGCGGGCGGCGGACCTACGCTGGAAGCATGTACGCCCGGCGCCGGCGCGCCTACTTCCTGCTCATGGGCGGATGCCTGGTCCTCTTCGTCTCCGCCTGGTCCTTCGTGCGCCTGTTCTCGGTGGAGGCGGCGGTGGCCCTGTGCGTGGTCGCCATGGTCATCCCGCCGGTCGCGGCGGTGGTCGCGAACCGGCGCGGGCCGGAAGACCGCTGGTGGGACGACCCCTCGGGGGACGCGAAGTCCGACGAGTGGTGGGACGAACTGGACGGAAAGCGGCGTCGCGAGGATTGAAACGCCGTGAGATAAAAATGTAATAAGGGTTCGTACAACCAGTCCTCGCCAGGGCGGGTCATGGGTACGCGCGGGTAAACGAACCCGCGCCTCAAGGCCTGTGGGGGGACTTCCTTGGACCACGAACACACCCTTCCCGAGCAGCGGAGGGAAGGGGAGCCGGAGCCCGCGCCGGACGCCGCTCCCGCTTCCCCGCCGGATGCCGCTTCCGCGCCCGTGCCGGATGCCGCTTCCGCTCCCGCGCCGGATGCCGCTCCCGCGCAGGCGGGTGCACCGCGCCGCCGCCGGGGCCGGACGGTGCTGCTGATCGCGGGCGCGGCCGTCCTCGGCGTGCTCGCCGGCACGATCACCGGCTACACCGTCCAGTACCACCGGGACCCGACCCCGCTGCCGCCGCTTGCGCAGCAGGACGTGGCCGTGCGGCCGCCCGTCGCGCCGAACGACGCGACCACCCGCCGCTCCGTCAACGCCCACCGGTGGGACAAGGCGGAGGAGGACCTCGCAAAGAAGCTGCTGGAGGCGCCGGGCGGCGCGAAGGACGGCTACTCCGGTTACGAGTCGCTGGGCACGTTCGCGGCGGACTACTTCGAGTTCCCCGACCGGGGCTTCGACTCCATCGCCCAGGAGGTGCGGCGGATCGCCACGGCGGGCTGGCAGCAGGGCGAGCACGACTTCGTCGAGATCCGGCTGCTCCAGTTCCAGGACCAGCACGCGGCCCAGAAGTACCAGGAGGGGCAGTCCTCGTACCAGGACGAGGAGAAGCGGGCGGGCAACGACGGCTTCGCGCTGCCCGGCGTACCCGACGCCTACGGCCGCGCCTGGCTCTACAAGGCGAAGACGAAGGCGGGGTACCACCCGCTGCGCCAGGCCCGGGCCATCCTCCGGCGCGGGGACATCGTCATGGACGTCGAGCTCACGAACAACCGGGGCGACGTCTCCCAGGGCGAGATCACCGATCTGGCCAAGCGACAGATGGAGCGGCTGTGACCGAGCAGCAGAACGACGCCGTGACCGGTCCGGCGGCGGAACAGGCGGCACAGGTCGGGCACGTGGAGCCGGCCGAGCGCGCGGAGCAGGACGCGCCGGCTTCCGGGCGCCCGCCGCGCAAGGTGAACCGCGGCACGCTGGCCCTGGTCGCGGGCGGGCTCGGCCTGGCCGTCCTCGCGGGCGGCGGCTTCTGGGCCTCCGGCAGGATCGACCGGGCCGACCGGACCTCCCCGACGCGCTACTGGGTACCGGAAGGGCCCCGGCCGACCGCCTCGGCGGCCCCGGTGCCGACGGTGCCGCCCAACGCGCTCACGGGCAAGCTGCTGCCGGTCCCGTCGAGCTACGAGCTGGGACCCGACCTGGAGGACGAGGGCAACGACTACTACGTGTCGGGCGAGCGCGCGGTGCAGGCCGTGAAGGACTCCCGTACGGGGCTGTCCGCCGCGGACCGCGCCGAGCGGGACAAGGCCGTGGCCGAGCTGAAGCTCAAGGGCGTGGCCGGCCGCAGCTACACCCTCTCGTACGCCGGCCCGATCATCGAGATCGAGCTCATGCAGGCGGACCCGCAGGCACTCGTCAAGTTCGCGGACCTCAACAAGAAGCTCCTCGACGTCCTCGTGGCGCTGGGTGGGAAGAAGAACGAGGCGCCCGCCGTCGAAGGGTTCCCGCAGGCCAAGTGCGTGCTGCTGGACCTCGTCGATGAGCGGCCCGGCTCGGCGAAGCCCGAGACGATCGAATCCCTCGACTGCGTGGCCGTCGAGGGCGACGTGCTGGTGACCTTCCGTTCGTACGGTCCCCGGCCCCGGTTCGACGTGAAGAGCGCCACCGACCTGTTGACGCGGCAGCTGAACCACCTGAAGTCCCCCGGGGAGTCCGTGTGACCGAGCAGAACACCACCGCCGCCGCACCGGCCGCCGACGCCGCACCCACGGCCGACGCCGCACCCGCGGCCGGGTCGGCCATGGTGGCGGTACCCGCCCCCGAACCGGGTCCTGCCCCCGAGCCGGGTCCCGCCCCCGAGGCGGGTCCCGCCCCCGAGCCCGTACCCGCCGCGCCCAAGGACCGCCGGAAGCTGTTCGCCGCGCTGCGGTGGACCGCCGCCGTCCTCGTCTTCGCCGCTGTCGGCGCCGGCACCGCGTACGGGGTCGTCCAGCCCGAGCGGACCGAGATCCCCGGGCTGTCCACCCGGCCCGACGGCCGCTGGACCTACCCGGATCTGGCCAAGCCCGAGCTGCCGGCCGGAGCCCCGCTGCCCGGCGCCACGGACAACCCGGACCGCACGCACTACGCCGCCCTGAGCAGCCTGCTGCTCCCCGCCCCCCAGGGGGCCCGGCCCGACGACTCCGTCACGGCGGACAAGGACGGCAAGGTGGCGCCGGACGCCTTCCTGGAGGAGTACGCCCCCGACGACCGGCCCAAGCTCAAGGAGTCCTTCGAGTACGAGGGGCTGCGGCAGATCACCGGCCGGTCCTGGACCATGCCCGACGGCACCCGGACCCGCGTCTACCTGCTGCGCTTCCACTCCTCCAGCTTCGTGGACACCTTCCTCGGCTGCGGCACCAACACCCGGCTGACCGGCGCCGACTCGCTCTCCGTCGACCTGGTGTGGAGCAGGGCCAAGGCGGAGCAGTCCAGCACGGCCGGGACGGCCGCCGCCACCCTGGACTCCGGCGACACCAGCGTCTACGAGGAGCCCGAGCCCTCCGGGGACGAGCAGGTCCGCATCGGCTGCCTCCAGGCGGGTGACGTCCAGGGCGTGGTCATCCAGTCCCGCAAGGGCGGGACGCCCGCCGTCCCGTTCCACCAGACGGTGATCCTCCAGGGACAGCTGCTGAGCTGAGGGCCGTACGGTCCACCTCGCAGAGTGCGCCGGTCCCCGGGCCAGTAGGCTTGGGGACCGGCCCCGTACAGCCACCACCGATTCCGAGGAGCACCCCGTGCTTGAGGCAGTCTTCACCTCCCTGCTGGTCCTGGTCTGCGTCGGCGTTCTCGCCTTCACCGGACTGGCCGTGAAGAAGCTGTACCAGGGCCAGCGCTGATCGTCTGATCACCTGATCAGCCGCCGTCGCCCGCCCCGGATACCGGAACCCCTCCCACAGAGCCTGAGCAGCCATCCATGATCCAGATTCCGTCCGACCTGAACCCGGGCCTCGTCCCCCTCGCCTTCCTCCTCGGTACCTGGGAGGGCGCGGGCGTCTTCGACTTCCCCGGTGAGGAGAAGTGCAACTTCGGGCAGGAGGTCACCTTCAGCCACGACGGCAGGGACTTCCTGGAGTACACCTCCCGCACCTGGGTCCTCGACTCCGAGGGCGGCAAGGTGCGCCCGCTGGAGTCCGAGGCGGGCTACTGGCGCATCGACAAGGACCGCAACGTCGAGGTCGTCATGGTCCGCGACCAGGGCGTCATCGAGGTCTGGTACGGCGAGCTCGCCGACCAGAAGCCCCAGATCGACCTGGCCACGGACGCCGTCGCCCGCACCGCGGCCTCCGGCCCGTACACCGGCGGCAAGCGGCTCTACGGGTACGTGAAGAGCGACCTGATGTGGGTCGGCGAGAAGGCCACCCCGGACGTCGAGCTGCGCCCGTACATGTCCGCGCAGCTCAAGAAGGTCGTCACGCCCGAGGAGGTCGCCGAGATGGCGCGCAACCTCCCGGACATGCCCGACGACGGCATCGCCTTCTTCCGCTGACCGCGGGCCGTACGAAGAAGGGGATCGGGGCAGGCTCCCGGTCCCCTTCGCGCGCTTACACTGGCCGCGTGGTGAGCACCGACAGCACCGGCAGCGGCGAGAGCGCCGCCAGCGGCGACAGCGCCGAGGGTCCCGAAGGCGGCGACTGGAAGACCGACCTGCGCCGGCGCGGCTACCGGCTGACCCCGCAGCGCCAGCTCGTGCTGGAGGCGGTCGACGCACTGGAGCACGCCAGCCCGGACGAGATCCTCGCGCAGGTGCGCAGGACGGCCTCCGGGGTCAACATCTCCACCGTCTACCGGACGCTGGAGCTGCTGGAGGAGCTCGGGCTCGTCTCCCACGCCCACCTCGGGCACGGCGCTCCCACGTACCACCTCGCGGACCGGCACCACCACATCCACCTGGTCTGCCGCGACTGCTCCGACGTCATCGAGGCGGACGTGGACATCGCCGCCGACTTCACCTCGAAGCTCCGCACCACCTTCGGGTTCGAGACCGACATGAAGCACTTCGCGATCTTCGGGCTGTGCGCGAGGTGTTCGGCGAAGCGCCGTGCCGCTCAGGCGTAGCCGGGTCGTAGGCTTGTTTCCATGACCAGCCCCTTGCTCCATCTTCCCGGCGCCGTGCAGGCCGAAGGCCGTGACGAGGGCGTCGCCGCCCACTACGGAGAGCTGTACGGCGAACAGCGCGCCCTCGCGGACGGCCGAGGCTTCGTCGACCTCTCGCACCGGGGGGTCGTCACCGTCACCGGACCGGAGCGGCTGAGCTGGCTCCACCTGCTGATCACCCAGCACGTCACCGAGCTGCCGGCCGGGCAGGCCACTGAGGCACTGATCCTCTCGGCCAACGGCCACATCGAGCACGCGCTCTACCTCGTCGACGACGGCGAGACCACGTGGGCGCACGTGGAGCCCGGCACCCAGGGGGAGTTGATCGGCTACCTGGAGTCCATGAAGTTCTTCTACCGGGTCGAGGTCGCGGACCGCACCGGGGAGTTCGCGGTCGTCCACCTGCCGGCCGGCTCCATCGGTGAGGTCCCCGGGAAGCACGCCGTGCGCGAGACCGCGCACGGCCGCGACGTCTTCCTGCCGCGCGCCGAGCTGGAGGCGTTCGCCGCCTCGCACGGCCCGGCCGCGGGCCTCCTCGCGTACGAGGCCCTGCGCGTCGAGGCGCACCGGCCGCGCCTCGGCCTGGAGACGGACCACCGCACCATCCCGCACGAGCTGGGCTGGATCGGTACCGCCGTGCACCTGCAGAAGGGCTGCTACCGGGGCCAGGAGACCGTCGCCCGCGTCCACAACCTGGGGAAGCCCCCGCGCCGCCTCGTCTTCCTGCACCTGGACGGATCCGAGGTGCTCCTCCCGGCCCACGGCGCCCCGGTCCGGCTCGCCGCCGACGGGGAGGAGGGCCGCCAACTGGGCTTCGTGACCACGGCCGTCCGCCATCACGAGCTCGGTCCGATCGCGCTCGCGCTGGTCAAGCGGAACGTGCCCGTCGACGCGCCGCTGCTGGCCGGGGGGACGGCCGCCGCGCAGGAGGTCGTCGTAGCGCCGTAGCGGTGGTGCCCGTCGGCCCGTCGGCCCGCCGGCGGCCGGGGGACGCCGGTTCAGATGTCGATGACGAGGGTGAACGGGCCGTGGTTGGTGAGCGAGACCCGCATGTCCGCCCCGAAACGGCCCGTCTCCACCGTCGCGCCCAGCGCGCGCAGCCGCGCCACCACCTCGTCGACCAGCGGCTCGGCGACCTCCCCGGGAGCGGCCGCGTTCCAGGTGGGGCGCCGGCCCTTGCGGGCGTCGCCGTAGAGCGTGAACTGGGAGATCACCAGCAGCGGTGCGCCGTTGTCACTGCAGGACTTCTCGCCCTCCAGCAGCCGTACGGACCAGAGTTTGCGCGCCAGTTGCGCCGCCTTCTCCGGGGTGTCGTCGTGGGTCACGCCCACCAGTACGCACAGCCCCTCGCCGACGACCTCGCCCACGGTCTCGCCGCCCACGACGACGCGCGCCCCGTCCACCCTCTGCACCACTGCTCGCATACCACCTGTGTACCAGGCGTGCACCCGTCCGGGGCCGATCGGGTGCTCCGGGACTGCGTCGGGCACGCGGACAGTGGCACGATGCAGGAAGGCGGTGCGGGTGCGCCGCACCGGTCGAGGGGACGGACTCGTTCGTATGAATACTTCTGGTACCTCCGTACCTGCATCACCCGCTTCCATGTCCGCTGCCGCGGTACGACCGCCCGCGCAGCGCACCGCCGAGCCGCAGGAGCCGGCGGCCCCGCAGAGCAACGCCCTCGGGCTGCCGGAGCTGCGCGCGCTGCGCCGCGACGCCCAGCGCGACGAGGCCGATCTGAGCTACGTACGCCGCCTGTTGCAGGGCCGCATCGACATCCTGCGGGCCGAGCTGGCACGCCGCTCCGACCCCGAGACGCCGGTGGTGGACCGGCTCTCGGAGATCCTCGCCGACGCCCCGTCCAGCCGCAGTGCCTCCGCCCGGCACGTCACGCTCGGCACCCCGCACAGCGAGGAGTACCGGCTGCTGGCGGCGGAGATGCTGTCCGACGTGGAGCTGTCGGACCTGACGGCCAGAACGGACGCGGAGCTGTACGAGGGGTTGGGCCGGCTGGTGCGGTACGAGCAGCAGGTCTCACGGCGCCGGCAGCAGCTCCAGCGCACGGTGGACGACTGCATCGCGGAGATCACCCGCCGGTACCGGGACGGCGAGGCGCAGGTGGACGACCTGCTGGCCTGATCCGCGGGGGTTGGGAGGGCGGGGGCGGGAGGTGCGGCGCGGAGGCGCGGGGCGGAGGTACGGCGCGAGACGCGGCGCGGTGCGCTGGCCCGAGGTGGCCCCACCGGGCGGAAATCCGGGCGACCGGGGTCGCCCTGGGGATTAGCGTGACCGGTTATGAGCGCTGATGTGCGGCCGATCGCCGAGCACGAACTCCCCGAGTGGCTCCACACCCTCAACCGGGGGTTCCTGACCCCGGAGCGCCCGACGGAGTCCGACGCCGCCCAACGGGCCGAGCACTGCGACCTCTCCCGGATCCAGGGTGCTTTCGACACCGGCACCGGCCGCTGCGTGGCGGCCTTCCGTTCCTTCGCGCAGGAGTTGACCGTCCCCGGTGGCGCGGCCGTCACCGCCGACGCCGTCTCGAACGTGGCCGTGCTGCCCACCCACCGCCGCCAGGGACTGCTCAGCCGGATGATGGCGGCCGAGCTGGCCGCCGCCCACGCACGCGGCGACGTCCTGTCCACCCTGATCGCGGCCGAGTACCCGATCTACGAGCGGTACGGGTACGGGCCCGCGACGCACATCTCGGAATGGGAGATCGACGTCCCGCGGGCCGGGCTGGACCCGCGCGGTTCGGTCCCGGCCGGCGGCGGGCGGATCGACCTGGTCGACGCGGCCGAGGTCCGGCGGGTGGGCCCGGAGCTGCACGAGCGGCTGCGGGCGGTCACGCCCGGGGCGGTGAACCGCGACGCGCGCTGGTGGAGTCTGGCGACCGGCCTGGAGGAGTGGTCGTACCGGCCCCACAAGGAACACTTCTACGCCGTGTACCGGACGGCGGCGGGCGAGGTGCGGGGTCTGGCCGCGTACAGGACCGACGGCCACTGGGCGGACGCGAAGCTTCCGCAGGCCACGCTGCAGGTCAAGGACTTGATCGCGGTCGACCCGGACGCGCAGCGCTCGCTGTGGCACTTCCTGTGCTCCGTCGACTGGGTGACCGCCGTCCGCACCGGCTACCGGGCCCCCGACGACCTCGTCACCGGGCTGCTGCCCGACCCGCGCTCCGCCAGGGTCCTCACGGCCGCCGACTTCCTGTGGGTGCGGCTGCTGGACGTCGTACAGGCGCTCGGCGCGCGGACGTACGCCGTGCCCGGGGTGCTCGTGCTGGAGGTGGGCGACGCGGGGGGACCGGCCGGCGGCCGCTACCGGCTGGACGCGGGGGCGGGCGTGTGCGAGCGGACGCGGGAGCCGGCGGACCTGCGGATGGACGTGTCCGCCCTCGGCTCCCTCTACCTCGGCGACGAGTCGGCGCTGCGGCTGGCGGCGCTCGGCCGGGTGACGCAGGAGCGTGCGGGGGCGCTGGAGTTGGCCGACGCGGTGTTCCGTACGGCGCGCCGCCCGTGGTGCCCGGACATCTTCTGAGGGCCGGTCCCCGGACCGTCCCCCGACTCGGCAAGGAACCGATGAACTGGAACGGAGTCGCGTGAGGCATTCGATGTCCCCTTCCCTGGTGGAGAGCCTGCGTGCCGCGGGCTGTGTCTTCGCGGAGGAGGAGGCGGACCTGCTGGTCGGCGCCGCGACCGACGACGGCCACCTGGCGGAGCTGCTGGCCCGCAGGGTGGGCGGTGAGCCGCTGGAACACGTGGTGGGCTGGGCGGAGTTCTGCGGCCTGCGGGTGGAGGTGGGTACGGGGGCCTTCGTACCGCGCCGGCGCACCGAGTTCCTCGTGGCGGAGGCGGTGGCGCCGGCCCGGCCGGGCGCGGTGGTGCTGGACCTGTGCTGCGGGGTCGGGGCGCTGGGCGCGGCCGTCGCGGCGGGCGTACCGGGCGGGGTGGAGCTGCACGCGGCGGACATCGATCCGGCGGCGCTGGCGTACGCGCGGCGCAACGTGGCCCCGTACGGCGGCCGGGTGTGGGAGGGCGACCTGTACGGGCCGCTGCCCGCGTCCCTGCGGGGACGGGTCGACGTGCTGGTGGTCAACGCCCCCTACGTGCCCACGGAGGAGATCGGCCTGATGCCGCCGGAGGCCCGGGACCACGAACCGCGGGTCTCCCTGGACGGCGGCGCCGACGGCCTGGACGTCCACCGCCGGATCGCCGCGGGCGCCCCCGACTGGCTGGCCCCCGGCGGCCGCCTCCTCATCGAGACCAGCGCCCGCCAGTCCCCGGTGACGGCCTCCGCCCTGATCTCGGCGGGCCTGACCGTCCGGACGGTCACCTCGCGGGAGCTGTACGCGACGGTCGTGATCGGCACGGTCTAGGGCCGCGGGCCCTGGGCGCCGGGTGGGAGGTGTTGCAAGCAAGCTGCTTGCAATAGTTAGCGCAGTGGTGCAGGATCGGGGCATGGCATCGCTCAACGTCGGAAATCTCGGCGAGTACCTCCGTGAGCAGCGCCGGCAGGCTCAGCTCTCGCTGCGGCAGCTGGCAGAGGCGGCGGGGGTGTCGAATCCGTACCTGAGCCAGATCGAGCGCGGGCTGCGCAAGCCGAGCGCGGACATCCTGCAGCAGTTGGCCAAGGCGCTGCGGATCTCCGCGGAGACGCTGTACGTGCAGGCCGGGATCCTGGATGAGCGGGACCGGGACGAGGTGGAGACGCGCGCCGTCATCCTCGCCGACCCGTCCATCAACGAGGGGCAGAAGCAGGTGCTGCTCCAGATCTACGAGTCGTTCCGCAAGGAGAACGCGCTCGACTCGACGGCCGGCGCGGCCCCCGCGGCCGACGGGCCCAGCGGGCCCGGCGACGACGCCGGCGCGAACGGCGTGAACGGCACGAAGGGCCCGAACGGCCCGAGCGGCACCGACGAGCAGATGCCGTCGAAAACGAACTGAACCTGATCCGGGAGGACCACCGCATGGCCATCGCCGATGACCTGAAGAAGACCCTCACCGACCCGACCCCCCTCTACTTCGCCGCCGGCACCGCCGACCTCGCCGTGCAGCAGGCCAAGAAGGTGCCGGGGCTCATCGAGCAGCTGCGCGCCGAGGCGCCGGCCCGCATCGAGGCCGTGAAGAACACCGACCCGAAGGTCGTGCAGGAGAAGGCCAAGGAAGCGGCCAAGGAGGCCCAGGGGGCGGTCGCCGCCAAGGTCGCCGAGGTGTTCGGCGCGATCGACGCGATCGACCCGAAGAAGTTCGGGGAGACCGCCCAGGACCTGGCGCTGCGCGGGGTCGGCGTGGCCGCCGAGTACGCGGTGCGGGCCAAGGAGACCTACGACAAGGTCGCCGAGCACGGCGAGCAGGCCGTACGGGCTTGGCGGGGCGAGGTCTCCGAGGAGATCGTCGAGATCGCCGTGGCCGTCGAGCCCGCGTCCGAGGCGGAGACGAAGTCGAAGTCGGAGTCGACGGCCGGGACCGGGACCGGGACCGAGCCGGTCGCCGCCGACGCCGCGGCCGACGAGGTCGCCGCCGACGAGGAGAAGCCGGCCGCGAAGAGGACCGCCACGCGCAAGAACACGGCGAAGAAGGCCGCCGCGGTGGCGGCCGACGAGAGCTGAACCGCATGAACGTCGGCGGGCCGGGCACCCAGAGGGTGTCCGGCCCGTTGTCGTTCGTGAAGGCCCCCGTGCCGGTAGCGTGGACGCGCTGGGCATCGGAGTGCGAAGCAGAGGCATGAGAAGGCGGTCGGAACGATGTTGATGGACGGGTTCGATCGAGGGGTGGTCCCGATGCTCGGGCTCGCCATGCTGGTGCTCGCCGTCGTGGCCTTCGTGCTCGCGCTGGTGGCGCGCGAGGACGCGTACCGGGCAGCCGGGAAGCAGACCAAGACCTTCTGGCTGGTCATCCTGGGCATCACGGTCCTGGTGGACTTCTTCCTCGGCATGCTGTTCCTGCAGATCGCCGGCCTGGTCGCGACCATCGTGTTCTTCGTCGATGTCCGCCCGGCCCTGAAGCAGGTCTCGGGCGGCGGCGGCCGGCGCAGCGGGGGCAGCAGCAGCGACGGACCGTACGGGCCCTACAACGGCGGACGCTAGCCGACCGGCACGGCGGTGGGGCCGGGCCGCGGACAGCTGGGCGGGGCGTAGAGCGGGCCGTTGCGCCGGGCCGGGCCGCCGCGGCCGGCCCGCCCCCTGGCTCAGCCCTCGTCGCGGGAGAGCAGGACCACGGCCACGTCGTCCGTGAGCTCGCCGCCGTTGAGGCGGCGGGCCTCCGTGACGGAGGCTTCCAGCAGGCTCTCGCCGCTCAGCCCGCATTCCAGGTGCCGGTTGATCATCTCGACCATGCCGTCCTGCCCGAGCCGCTCCCTGCCCTCGCCGATCCGGCCCTCGATGAGGCCGTCGGTGTAGAGCATCAGGCTCCACGTGCCCCCCAGCTCGACCTGCCGGCGCGGCCAGCGGGCGCGCGGCAGCAGACCCAGTGCCGGGCCGCTGCTCTCGTACGGCAGGAGCTTCGCCGGGCGGCCCGGCCGCGCGATCAGGGGGCTGGGGTGCCCCGCGAGGCACAGGCCCGCGCGGCGGCCGTCCGGCGCGATGTCGACCGTGCACAGCGTCGCGAAGATCTCCTCCGACGGGCGCTCCACCTCCAGGACCTGCTGGAGCGTGGCGAGCAGGTCGTCGCCGCACAGTCCGGCCAGGGTCAGGGCGCGCCAGGCGATGCGCAGCTCGACGCCGAGGGCGGCTTCGTCGGGGCCGTGGCCGCACACGTCGCCGATCATGGCGTGGACGGTGCCGTCGGGGGTGCGGACGGTGTCGTAGAAGTCACCGCCGAGCAGCGCCCGGCTGCGGCCGGGGCGGTAGCGGGCGGCGAAGCGGAGGTCGGAGCCCTCCAGGAGGGGGTTGGGGAGCAGTCCGCGTTCCAGGCGGGCGTTCTCCTGGGCGCGCAGTTTCGATTCTGCAAGCTTGTACTGGGCGATGTCGGCCCGTTTTCTCTCCACCGCGTAGCGGATGGCGCGGCTCAGCAGCCGGCCGTCGAGCTCGTCCCGGAAGAGGAAGTCCTGGGCGCCGACCCGGACGGCTTCGGCGGCCCGGTCGGCGTCGTCCTCGGCGGTCAGGACGAGGACGGCGTGGCGGGGCGCGATACGGAGCACGTGGCGCAGGGCCGCCAGGTCGTCCGCGGGGGCGGCGCCGGTGGCGGCCGTCCCGGCGGGGGAGGGTGGGGCGGAGGTGCGCGGGCCGGTGTCCGTGAGGGCGAGGTCGAGCAGGATGCAGTGCACGTCCGGCGTGAGCAGCCGCTGCGCCTCGGTGAGGTTGCGGGCGGTACGGAGCCGGATGCGGTGGCCGTCGGAGTCCAGGATCTCCGGGACGGTGAGGCCGCCCGCGGGGTCGTCCTCGATGACGAGGAGGGTCAGCGCGGTCGCGTGCGGGTTCGCCTGCGCGGCGCCCGGTGCCGGGGTGACCGGCGGTGCGGTGACCGGCGGTGCGGCGGTCCGGGGCGCGGCTGCGGTGTGCGCGGCGGCCGGTACGGCTGCTGCTGTGGGCAGAACGGCCTGACCGCTCTCCGTGGCCGGGGTGTCCCTCTGCCGCGGTACGGGTACGGGCATCGTCTCCGGTTCCTTCCCTCCCCCCGAGGGTGCGCTCGTCCGGGCGACCCTAGCGGTCCCGGCCCGACAAACGGAATGCGTTACGGGGCAGGGCCGCAGTCATATGCCGTTATCGCGGGGGAAAATCGGCTCACTGGATGACAAACGTCACGGAGGGGCGGCGTTTCGTCCCGTGCAGCGAGACGTCGTCCCCGCCCGATTGGTTGCCTGCCCGCCCCCCTTCCCCCACCCTTTCACCCACCCGGCCCCCCTGCCGCCCCCCGGGCCCCGGCAGTCCGGTCCGCGGCCCCGGCCCCCGGCCCCGGCCCCCGGCCCCGGCCCCGGCCCCCGGCCCCGGCCCCCGGCCCTCGGCGCCCGGCCTCGGGCCGGGGATCTCCCGGGGCCAGGGGGTGGCTTGGCCCGGGGGCCTATCGGGCCGAAGGGCGGCGGGGTTGACGGTCTCCCGGGGCTGGCGATGCCGCCGGGCCTCAGCGGAACCGCCGCGGGCGCGTCGCGGTTCGGCACCGCGCGGCGTGCGGCGGCGCCTGCCGGGGGCCCGCGCGGCGTTCACGCGTTCGGCAGCCGGGCCCGGGCTGCTGCCGGGGGCCTGCGCAGGCGCGCGCCGGGCCCCACCCTGGCACTCGGTCCGCCAGCAGGGATCGGCGTCGCGTCCGCCGCCAGCCCGCCCCGGCACCTGCGTGTCCCGTAGCCGGGCCCGGGGTGCCACCCGGGGTCTGCGACACGGTCGCTGGCGGTCCGCTGCGGGCGCCTGCGCGACCGCTGGCAGTGCCCGCCCGCGCAGCGCCGGGTCCCGGCCGGATGTCCGCACCCCCCAGTAGCCAGGTCTGGGCGGCCGTCGGGACCACGCGCCCGGTGCCGTGCGTCTCGTAGCTGGGTGGGGGAGTCGCTAGGGCCTCGTCCGGGAGCCCGCGTAACCGGTAGCCGTGCCCGCGCCTGCGCCCCATCGAGCCGGGTCCGGGCGGCCCTCGGGACCCCGAGCCCGGTGCCGTGCGGACCCTAGCCGGCCGGGGAGTTGCTGAGGTCTCGCCCCCGCGCCCGCGCACCGGTGGCCGTGCCCCGGAGCCCGGAGCCATACGTCCGCCCCCGTACCCCCGGGGCCTGCGGTCGTACCTGCGGCCCCATGCCCCCCGGCCCCGCGGCGGCGGTTACGCGGGAGCCCGGGCCCGAGGCCGTACCTCCGACCCCGTACCCCTCGGGGCCCCGAGGCCGTGCCTCCGACCCCTACCCCCCGGGCCGGCGGCCGTACCTCCGGCCCCGTACGCACGGGAACGCGGCCGTACCGGCGGCCCCGTACCCCCCGGCCCGCGGCGGCGGTTACGCGTCCGGGCGGACGATCGCCTTGATCGGCATCGAGCCCGCGCCCGCCATCGTCACGTTCCGGCCGGGGCGCGGGGCGTGCACCATCGCGCCGTCGCCCACGTACATCGCGACGTGGCTGGCGTCGTCGAAGTAGATGATCAGATCGCCCGGCCGCATGTCCTTGATCTCGACCTTCGGCAGCAGCCGCAGCTGCTCCTGCGAGGTGCGCGGGATGCCCTTGCCCGCCGCCCGCCACGCCTGCGAGGTGAGGCCGGAGCAGTCGAACGAACCCGGGCCCTCGGCGCCCCAGATGTAGGGCTTGCCGATCTGGGCGGTGGCGAACTGCACGGCCCGCTTCCCGGCGTCCGTCGCGGAGCCCTTGACGTCCGTCATCGCGCCCGTCGACAGCCACGCCTTCTGCGCCTTGTACTGGGCTTCCTGCTCCAGCTGGATCAGCCGGGCCTTCTCCTCGGCCTCCAGCTTGTTCTCCAGCTCCTCCGCCGCCTTGATCTTCTCCTCGACCTGCTTCTTCGACTGCTCCTGCTTGATCCGGTTGGCCTCCAGCGTCGACCAGTGCGCGGCGGCGTCCTGCGCGTACCGCTTCAGATCGGCCTGGGTGCGGTCCAGTTCGGTGAGCAGGTCGGAGGCGGCCTTCTCCCCCTGGCGCAGGCGGTCCTTGCCGTCGAGGAAGTGGTTCGGGTCCTCGCTCAGCACGAGTTTCGCGCCCGGCGGCAGTCCGCCCGACCGGTACTGGGCGCGGGCGGCGGCGCCCGCGCGGCCCTTCAGGGAGCTGATCCGCTCCTGGCCCGCGACGACGAGGTTGGCGATCTCGACGATCTTCTCGGACTGGGCCTTGGTCTCCGCCTCGGCCAGGTTGTACGCGTCCGTGGCGGTGCCGGCCTGCCGGTAGAGCTGCTCGATCTCCGTGCGGACCTGCTCCAGCGTCTTGACGCCCGGTTCGGGCGCGGGAGCCGCCGGAGCGGAGGGCGCCGCCGGCGCCGCGTGAGCGGTCCCCGCCGCGAGGCCGGGTGCGGTCAGTACCGCCACCGTCATCGCGCACAGCAGTACGAGAGCGCTCGCGCCCCGCCGTCGCCTTACGGCCACCATGGTCCCCCCAGGCACCCCGCGTCAGACCTCGTATCAGATCTGACTGTTCATCAGTAACTTGTTACTGCCTTCGGGATGGTGCCACGACTCGGTGAATTCCAACACCCTCGGGGGCATCTCCCGATCTTGTCCACCCCACCGGACGCCCCCACCGGACGTCCCGCACACCGCCCCTGCCCCGCCACCCCGTCCACTCAACGGCCCGCCCCCGCCCCCGGTTCCCCACCGCGCCCCCTTCACCCCACCGGGCGCAACGCCTCCCACCGCACCGTCAGTTCCCCCTGCCGCCACCGCACCGGCCCGTCCGCCAGCGGCCAGTCGCCGGAGAGGGCCCGCGCCGTCCGGATCCAGCGCTGCCGCGCCCCGTACGAGGCGTACGGGGCCGCCGCCGCCCACGCCCGGTCGAAGTCGCGCAGGAACGCGTGCACCGGCTCGCCCGGCACATTGCGGTGGATCAGCGCCTTCGGCAGCCGCTCCGCGAGGTCCGACGGGCGCTCCAGGGAACCGAGCCGCGTCGCGAACGTCACCGTGCGCGGCCCCTCCGGCCCCAGCGCGACCCACACGTGCCGCCGCCCGATCTCGTCGCACGTCCCCTCCACCAGCAGCCCCTCCGGGGCCAGCCGGGAGCACAGCCGCGCCCACACCTCGGCGACCCGCTCCTCGTCGTACTGGCGCAATACGTTCGCCGCGCGGATCAGCGCCGGCCGCTCCCCGCCGCCCGGCCCGTCCAGCGGCACCTCGAAGCCCCCGTGCCGAAAGCTCAGCCCGTCCCGCTCGTACGGCTTCGCCCCGGCCACCCGGGCCGGCTCGATCTCGATGCCCACCACGCGCACCCCGGGCGCCACCGCGCGGAGCCGCGCCAGCAGCTCGACCGCCGTCCACGGGGCGGCCCCGTAGCCGAGGTCCACCGCCACCGGCGCCTGCGCGCGCCGCAGCGCGGCCCCGTGCGTCGCCGCGATCCAGCGGTCCATCCGGCGCAGCCGGTTCGGGTTCGTCGTCCCGCGCGTCACCGAGCCCACGGGGCGGCCGGGGGCTCGGCTGGAGGGCGGGGTACCGCGGGAGGCCATGGGGCGAGAGTAAGCGGAGGGCAGGTCCCGGATAAAAATCCGGCAAACCGAGCAGGAAAACCGGGCCCCCCGGAATGCGGGGGACGGCCGTCGGGGTTGCACTCCCTGCAGGGCGCCGAGCGCGCTGCTGCCGTCATGCCGTTCGTCCCTGGGGCGTCATGCCGTCCCAGGGGTGCCCCCGCGGCGCCCGCGGTCGCGCCCCGTGCGGCAGCAAGCCCGTCCGAGCGTCGTCCGAGCCGAGAGGAACTGCTCCCTTGAGCCAGTACGTGTCCCGCCTCGGCGGCAGCCTCAGCGGACGTCTCGCCGCCGCCCGCGCCGCCCGCCACGAACCTCCCCGGCTGCGCCGGCCGGCCGGCGGCCACCACCGCAAACCCCGCCGCGTGGCCATGCTCAGCGTGCACACCTCCCCGCTCCACCAGCCCGGCACGGGCGACGCCGGCGGTATGAACGTGTACATCGTGGAGCTGGCCAAGCGGCTCGCCGCGATCAACATCGAGGTCGAGATCTTCACCCGGGCCACGGCGGGCGGGCTGGCCCCCGTCGTCGAGCTGGCTCCCGGGGTCCTGGTGCGGCATGTGGACGCCGGCCCGTACGAGGGCCTGGCCAAGGAGGAGCTCCCGGCCCAGCTGTGCGCCTTCACCCACGGAGTGATGCAGGCCTGGGCCGGCCACCGCCCCGGCTACTACGACCTCGTGCACTCGCACTACTGGCTTTCCGGCCACGTCGGCTGGCTCGCCGCCGAGCGCTGGGGCGTGCCCCTCGTGCACGCGATGCACACCATGGCGAAGGTCAAGAACGCGGCGCTGGCCGAGGGCGACGCCCCCGAGCCCGCGGCCCGCGTGATCGGCGAGACCCAGATCGTGGCCGCCGCCGACCGGCTCATCGCGAACACGGCCGAGGAGGCCGACGAACTCGTCCGGTACTACGGGGCCGACCCCGCCAAGGTGGCCGTCGTCCATCCCGGCGTGAACCTGGAGCGCTTCGCCGTGGCCGACGGCCGGGCCGCCGCCCGCGCCCGCCTCGGGCTGCCCCAGGATGCCGTCATCCCGCTCTTCGCGGGCCGGATCCAGCCCCTCAAGGCCCCCGACATCCTGCTGCGCGCCGTCGCCGAACTCGTGGACCGCGACCCCTCGCTGCGCCGCCGCCTCCACGTCCCCGTCGTCGGCGGCCCCAGCGGCAGCGGCCTCGCCAAGCCGGAGGGCCTGCAGAAGCTCGCCGCGAGGCTCGGCATCACCGACCTCGTGCACTTCCACCCGCCGGTCGGCCAGGACCGGCTCGCGGACTGGTTCCGGGCGGCGTCCGTGCTGGTCATGCCCTCCTACAGCGAATCCTTCGGGCTCGTCGCCATAGAGGCCCAGGCCACCGGCACCCCGGTGCTCGCCGCCGCCGTGGGCGGGCTGCCCGTCGCCGTCGACGCGGGGGTCACGGGGATCCTCGTACCCGGGCACGACCCGGTGGACTACGCGCGGGAGCTGCGGCGCTTCATCGACGAGCCCGGGCTGGCGGACCGCATGGGCGCCGACGCCGCCCGGCACGCGCAGTTCTTCGGCTGGGACACGGCGGCGAGCGGCACGGCCGAGGTGTACACCGCTGCCATGCATGATCATCGCCGTCGCGTACGCTCCCACCATGGCTGACACCGGCGCGATCATCGAGGGCGCCCTGAACGGCGCCGAACTGAGCTGGGAGAGCCCCGAACCGGGCACGTACGTCGTCCAGCTCCCCGGCACGCGCAAGCTGAGCACCACCTGCTCGCTGCGCGTCGGCCGCCACTCGCTGTCCGTGAACGCCTTCGTGATCCGGCACCCGGACGAGAACGAGGCGGGCGTCCACCGCTGGCTGCTGGAGCGCAACCTCAAGCTGTACGGGATGAGCTACGCGGTGGACCGGCTCGGCGACGTCTACCTGACGGCCCGCCTCCCGCTGTCGGTCGTCACCCCCGAGGACCTGGACCACCTGCTCGGCACGGTCCTGGAGGCGGCGGACGGCGCGTTCAACACGCTGCTGGAACTGGGCTTCGCGACCGCCATCCGGCGCGAGTACGACTGGCGCGTCTCACGGGGCGAACCCACGCACAACCTGGACGCCTTCAAACACCTCACCCAACCGTCCTGACCGCCCCCGGTCTTGCCCTGCTGTACCGGCGTACGGCGGCCGGACACCAGCCTCGCCGGCGTTTGAGGCGCGGGGTACGGGGCGGAGCCCCGGGTCTGTGAGCCGCGCCGGCGATTGAGGCGCGGGGGTACGGGACCGGGGAGCCCCGGCTACGCCTCGGTCCGCGCCGGCAGCGGCACACCGGCCGCAACGGGAGCCACCCCGGCGGGAGCCACCGCGCCAGGAGCGACCCCCGCCGGAGCGACCCCCGCCGGAGCGACCCCGGCGGCGCCACCCCCCGCGCCCGCACCAGCCGCCGGCAGCCCCCGCATCAGCAGCCAGTACCCCGCCCCCGCCACCGTGCCCAGCACACCCGTGGCGGCCCACAGCCACCCCGCCCCGTACCGGTCGATCACGAGGCCCGCCATCAGCGGCGCGACCAGCGAGGCCACCGCCCAGGACATCGTGTACATCCCCTGGTACCGCCCGCGCCCGTGCACCGGCGAGAGCCGCACGACCAGGCTCATCTGGGTCGGCGAGTTCACGATCTCGGCCATCGTCCACACGCACACCGTCAGCGCCCACGTCCACAGCGGCCCGGCGAAGGCCGTCAGCGCGAACCCGTACCCGGCCAGCAGCGCGGACACCACCAGCAGCCGCTGCGGGTCGCGGTGCTCGATGAACCGCGTCACGGGGATCTGGAGCAGCACGATCAGCAGCCCGTTCACGGCGACGACCAGGCCGTAGTCGCCCGGCGAGAACCCGGCCGCCCCCATCGCCACCGGCAGTCCCACCGACCCCTGGGTGAAGATCAGGGAGATCAGGAACGACAGCCCGACCACTCCCATGAACCGCCCGTCGCGCAGCACGGTCCCCAGCCGGACCTCCGCCGCGCCACCGCCCTTGCCCGCCTCGGCCCCGCTCCCCGTACCCGAGCCCGTACCCGCCGCGGACATCTCCGGCCGGGACTCCGGCAGCTTGACGTACACGAGCACCGCGCACGTCAGCGTCAGCACCGCCTCGCCCAGGAAGCCGGCCAGGTAGCTGTGCTCCGCGATCAGCCCCGCCGCGGTCGCGCTGACGGCGAAGCCGAGGTTGATGGCCCAGTAGTTGAGCGCGAAGGCCCGTACGCGGTCCTCGGGGCGCACGATGTCCGCCATCATCGCCGCGACCGCCGGCCGCGACGCGTTCGAGGCCATGCCGACCAGCAGCGCCACCGCGGCGATCGCCGCCGGGTGCTCCATGAAGCCGAGCAGCGCCACCGAGAACGCGGTCGAGGCCTGCGCGGCCAGCAGCGTGGGGCGCCGCCCCAGCCGGTCGGTCATCACCCCGGCGGCGAGGGAGGAGAGCACACCGCCGAGCCCGTGCAGCGCCACCACGAGCCCCGCGAACGAGGCCGAGTAGCCCCGGTCCAGGGTCAGGTACAAGGTCATGAACGTGGCGACGAAGGCCCCGAGCCGGTTGACGAGCGTGCTCGTCCACAGCCACCAGAACGCGGGCGGCAACCCCGACACGCTCTCCCGGAGGGCCCGTCTCGCACTGGCAACGGACATAAGGAATCCCCCCGGGTGATGTAAGTGCCTCTCAGGCAGTCGGAACATTACGAGGAGGGTGCCGGGGGGCGCCACCCGATTGACGGGCGGCCGCCCGTCGGCGGGAATGGACACGCGCACGGGGGAGCCGGTGCGTCCATTAGGCTCGTACGCATGGCCGACGCACCGTACAAGCTGATCCTCCTCCGCCACGGCGAGAGCGAGTGGAACGCGAAGAACCTGTTCACCGGCTGGGTGGACGTCAACCTCAACGAGAAGGGCGAGAAGGAGGCGGTCCGCGGCGGTGAGCTGCTCAAGGACGCCGGCCTGCTCCCCGACGTCGTGCACACCTCGCTCCAGAAGCGCGCGATCCGCACCGCGCAGATGGCGCTTGAGGCAGCCGACCGCCACTGGATCCCCGTCCACCGCTCCTGGCGCCTGAACGAGCGCCACTACGGCGCCCTCCAGGGCAAGGACAAGGCCCAGACCCTCGCCGAGTTCGGCGAGGAGCAGTTCATGCTGTGGCGCCGCTCGTACGACACCCCGCCGCCGGCCCTTGAGGACGGCACGGAGTACTCGCAGTCCGGGGACCCGCGCTACGCGACGATCCCGCCGGAGCTGCGCCCGCGGACGGAGTGCCTCAAGGACGTCGTCGTCCGCATGCTGCCGTACTGGTACGACGGCATCGTCCCCGACCTGCTGGCCGGCCGCACGGTCCTGGTCGCCGCGCACGGCAACTCCCTGCGCGCGCTGGTCAAGCACCTGGACGGCATCTCCGACGCCGACATCGCGGGCCTGAACATCCCGACGGGCATCCCGCTCGCGTACGAGCTGGACGCCGACTTCAAGCCGCTGAAGCCGGGCGGCACCTACCTCGACCCGGCCGCGGCCGCGGCGGCGATCGAGGCCGTGAAGAACCAGGGCAAGAAGAAGTAGCCCCGACGCGCGAGGACAGCCCCCCACCGGCCGGTACATGGCGGGTGGGGGGCTTCTTGCCGGTCGGGGGTGGTTGTGCGGGGCCGGGACCGCGTCAGGGCCCCGGGCCGACCGGGGGTCGGGCGGGGCCCTGACGGGGCTCGGGTGGGCGGGGTCAGCCGCCGCACTGGCACGGGGCGCCGGACTGGCAGCCGCAGCCGCAGCCCGAGCCGCAGCCGCAGGCCGCGAGCAGCGGGAGGCGGAGCGGCTCCGACCTCGGTGGCTGCTCCTGCTCCGGCGTGATGGGGACGGGGGAATCGGGCATGGTTCCTCCTCGCGGGCGGTGTACGGGGCCTTCGCCTCATTCATGCCCAGCCGCACCGGCGCGTCAACGGCGCATTGGGGTACGGCCGTTGGGCCGCCCAGCCGCCCAGCCGCCCAGCCCTCCGGCCCCCGGACCTCGCCCCCCGTCGCTCAGGCGCCCTCGACCGGGGTCGGGGGCTGGAGTTCGTCCGCGTGCTCGCCCGTCACCAGGTAGACCACGCGCTTGGCGACCGATACCGCGTGGTCCGCGAAGCGCTCGTAGTACCGGCCCAGCAGCGTCACGTCCACGGCCGTCTCGATGCCGTGCTTCCAGCGGTCGTCCATCAGGTGCTGGAACAGCGTCCGGTGCAGCTGGTCCATCTCGTCGTCGTCCTGCTCCAGCTGGAGCGCCAGGTCGACGTCCTTCGTGATGATGACCTCGGCCGCCTTCGCCATCAGCCGCTGCGCCAGCTGCCCCATCTCCAGGATGGTGGCGTGCAGGTCCCGCGGCACCGCCGTGTCCGGGAAGCGCAGCCGGGCGAGCTTCGCCACGTGCTGGGCCAGGTCGCCGCTGCGCTCCAGGTCCGCGCTCATGCGCAGGGAGGTCACGACGATGCGCAGGTCCGTGGCCACGGGCTGCTGGCGGGCCAGCAGCGCGATGGCGCGCGCCTCCAGGTCGTGCTGGAGGTCGTCGACCTTCTGGTCGGCGGCGATGACGCTCTCGGCGAGCTTGAGGTCGGCGTCGAGCATGGACGTCGTGGCCCGCCCGATCGCGGAACCGACGAGCCGGGCCATCTCGACCAGGCTCTCTCCGATCGAGTCCAGTTCCTCGTGGTACGCGTCGCGCATGTCTCGTGTCCCTCTCTCGACCTACTGCCTACTGCCTGTACTGCTCTGCGGCCCGGTCGGGCCGGGGCGGTCACGGCCCCACGGTGACACGGTGGGCCGCGAACGCGTCCGACTCCGGCACCACAAGTGAATCAACCCCGTCGCCAGAGTGAACTCTGGGCGACGACTGTTCGAGGTGCCACCCGAACGGCTGTGGAAGTGTCGTCGTGCCTGCTTAACCTGGATGCATGGACGTGAACGCGGCGGTCGCCGCAGCTGCAGCGATCGCCGGTCTTTGCACCGGCGTCATCGCGATGCTGGCGTTCCGCTGGAGCGAGCGCGACCAGGCCCGCCCCACCCGGAGCTCCATGCGCCCCGACATCAACGCGGTCCTGCCGCCCGGCGTGGACACGGTGCTCTCCGTACTCCGCTCGTCCGCCGTCGTACTCGACGAGGGCGACGCGGTCGTCAAGGCCAGCTCGGCGGCGTACGCCCTCGGGCTGGTCCGCGGCGGGAAGCTGGCCGTGGAGCCCATGCTGCACATGGCCCGCGACACCCGCCGCGACGGGGAGATACGGCAGGTCGAGCTCGACCTGCCCCGGCGCGGCACCGGCCGCGGCGAGGCCCTCGCGGTCTCGGCGCGCGTCGCCCCGCTCGGTTCCCGGCTGGTCCTGCTCCTGGTCGAGGACCTCACCGAGGCCCGCCGCATCGAGGCGGTGCGCCGCGACTTCGTGGCCAACGTCTCCCACGAGCTCAAGACGCCGGTCGGAGCGATCTCCCTGCTGTCCGAGGCCGTGATGGACGCGGCCGACGACCCCGAGGCGGTCACCCGCTTCGCCGGCCGCATGCAGATCGAGTCCACCCGGCTGATCAACCTCGTGCAGGAGCTCATCGACCTCTCCCGGGTCCAGAACGACGACCCGCTGGAGGACGCGGAGCCCGTACGGGTGGACACGCTGGTGGCGGAGGCCATGGACCGCTGCCGGCACACGGCGTCCTCGAAGCAGATCACCATGGCGGCGGGCGGCACTGCCGATCTGCGCGTCTGGGGCAACCGCGGCCAGCTCGCGGCCGCCCTGGGAAACCTGGTCGAGAACGCCGTCAACTACAGCCCCGCCCGCACCCGCGTCGGCATAGCCGGACGCAGGGTCGCGGCACCCGGGGGAGAATTGATCGAGATCGCCGTGACCGACCAGGGCATCGGCATCCCGGAAAAGGACCGCGAGCGCATCTTCGAGCGCTTCTACCGCGTGGACCCGGCCCGCTCCCGCGCCACGGGAGGAACCGGCCTCGGCCTCGCGATCGTGAAGCATGTGGCGGCCTCACACGGCGGGGAGGTGTCGGTGTGGAGCTCGGAGGGTCAGGGCTCGACGTTCACCCTGCGCCTTCCCGAGGCCGCCGCCCCGGCGGCCCGACCGACCACCCCCTCGCTGCTCGCAGCGGAACACCGCACCACACCAGCCATCCCTGCCCCGGAGGTCCTTCCGTGACCCGAGTGCTCGTCGTCGAGGATGAGGAATCCTTCAGCGACGCCCTGTCCTACATGCTCCGCAAGGAGGGCTTCGAAGTGGCGATCGCCGCGACGGGGCCCGACGGGCTCGACGAGTTCGAGCGCAACGGCGCCGACCTCGTCCTCCTCGACCTGATGCTCCCCGGCCTGCCCGGCACGGAGGTCTGCCGGCAGCTGCGCGGCCGCTCCAACGTCCCCGTGATCATGGTGACGGCCAAGGACAGCGAGATCGACAAGGTCGTCGGGCTGGAGATAGGAGCCGACGACTACGTCACCAAGCCGTTCTCCTCGCGGGAGCTGGTCGCCCGCATCCGCGCCGTCCTGCGCCGCCGGGGCGAGCCGGAGGAGGTCACGCCGGCCGCGCTGGAGGCGGGCCCCGTACGGATGGACGTCGACCGGCACGTGGTCACCGTCGCCGGGGGCAAGGTGGACCTCCCGCTCAAGGAGTTCGACCTGCTGGAGATGCTGCTGCGCAACGCGGGCCGCGTACTCACCCGCATGCAGCTGATCGACCGCGTCTGGGGCGCCGACTACGTCGGCGACACCAAGACCCTGGACGTCCACGTCAAGCGCCTGCGGGCCAAGATCGAGCCCGACCCGGGAGCGCCGCGCTACCTGGTCACGGTCCGGGGCCTGGGCTACAAGTTCGAGCCGTAGACCGGAGGCCGCGAACCGCAGGCCCGAGCCGGCGCGGGACCGCGGGAGCCGGCGCGGGACCGCCGGCGCCTGCCGCCGGGCCGGCGGCCCCGCGCCCCCGCCTACGTGAAAGGGCCCCCTGCCGTGTCGACGGCGGGGGGCCCTTCTCGTGCGCGTACGGAGCCCAGCGGCTCCGCGCCTCAGTGGCCCGCGGCGTGCGAGGCGGAGCCCGACGGAGAGCCGGAGGCGCTGCCCGACGGGGCGCCGGACGGGGTGCCCGCGGCCGCGCCCGACGGCGAGCCGGACGGGCTGCCGGCGGGGGAGCCGGACGGGGCGGGGCCGGCGGCCGGGGCGCCGCTGGGGCCGTAGCCCGCGTACATGCCCGTGGCCGGGACCACGAACGCGTCCAGCTCGACGTCGCCCGTGCTGCTCAGCTGGAAGACGATGTTCTGCACGTCGCCGTCCTTGACGGCCTCGTGGCCGTTCTCGATCGAGGCGGAGGCGTTGCCCGTGCCGCCCAGGACGACGGAGCCGCCCGCCGGCACGGTGATCTTGCCGGTGCCCTCGGCGGGCTTCAGGACGACCTTGGCCTTGCCACCCGTGAGGGTGATGCCGTCGAGCGTCTGCGCCTTGGCGCCGGAGTTGAAGACGGTGGCCGAGACCGCGGCCGGGCCCTTCTTGCCCTTCTCACCCTGGGTGATCACCAGTGCGTTCTGCACCGCGATCTCGCCCTTGGTGACGGCGGCGTTGTCCGGCTTGACTTGGAGGGTCTGCGCGTCGTTGCCCGCACCGCACGCGGCCAGCGAGGCGATCGAGAACACGACGGCAGTGGCGGCGAGGGCGCCGCGTCGAAGGCTGCGGCTCACGGCGGCGGCAACTCCTTGGACGAACGGAAGGGACGGTGGACGCTCGGAACGGCCGAGGTGAAGCCGCTCTAAGGGTGTGTCAGCGCGCTTAGGTTACCGAGCCACCGCCCCGCCCCCGCACCCGACCCTCCGCAGGGCCGCCGCCGCCCCCGGCGCGCCCCGCGATCTTCGATTCCGCGTTCGCGCCGGTCCCTGGTCACCGGGCGCGCGCATATCGTGCGCCGGGCCTGCGGGGATCACCGCCCGGGAGTGTCCGACAAGCGTCCCGCGCGTGTCGCGGGAGTGTCGCCCGCTCCCGCTGTGATCGAACGCCGTGATCAATTCCGGGATTCCCTCGAACGCCGCCCAGTGATCAATTCGGGATTGGGGTGGAAGCGGCCCTGCGGCATTGGGCCGGAAGCGGCCCCGCGGGAGGTGGCGGCCAGTCGAACGGAGTAGTTCGGTTTCTCGGCTTTGAAACCGGCAAAACGGGACGTACGTCACACTGTCGGGAGAGCCGGGCGGGTGTAGCGTGACCCTTTCGCCCGGTCCGCACAGCGCCCCCGACCTGCGAATACCCCCTTCCGGAAGCCTTCCGCAGCACGTTCGTGTCGCTGTTGTCAAGCCCCGAGATGTGCCCTGACCTGCGAAAACGCCATTCATAACGGTCAGTTCTCGTGTTACCCTGGATAGCCACGGAAGGGGTACCTGTCACATGACGTTCAAGGTTGGCGACACCGTGGTCTATCCCCATCACGGGGCCGCGCTGATCGAGGCCATTGAGACTCGTCAGATCAAAGGCGTGGACAAGACCTACTTGGTGCTCAAGGTCGCCCAGGGCGACCTGACGGTACGTGTGCCTGCGGACAATGCGGAGTTCGTCGGTGTTCGCGACGTAGTCGGCCAGGACGGGCTGGACCGGGTCTTCGAGGTGCTTCGTGCACCGTATGCAGAAGAGCCGACGAACTGGTCCCGGCGCTACAAGGCAAATCTGGAGAAGCTCGCTTCTGGCGATGTCATCAAGGTCGCGGAAGTCGTGCGTGACCTGTGGCGTCGTGAGCGTGAGCGTGGGCTTTCCGCGGGCGAGAAGCGCATGCTCGCGAAGGCGCGCCAGATCCTGGTGAGCGAGCTCGCGCTCGCCGAGAACACGAACGAGGACAAGGCTGAGGCCCTCCTCGACGAGGTCCTCGCGTCCTGACGCGAGACCGCGTTCCCTCGCGTTCAGTAAAACCGTTTCAGTAGAACAGTCTGTACACAGTTGTGCCGCGGTGCCCGATGACAAGGTCTCTCCTCCACGAGAGACCTGTTGCCGGGCGCTGCGGCATGTCTGCATCCGCACCCATACCCTGGAGCAGCCCCAGGGCGTACCGGGCCCGGACAGCCTGCTCGACCGGTCGTCACGGAAGGGGCGAGGGCGTCGCACCCGGCACCCTTGAGGCCATACCCATGTGGGCCGAAGCCACAAACCTGGATGCGCAACCCGGAGCTACCGATGCATGACGAACCGCGCCCGCACCGCACCGCCGCGGTCATTCCCGCCGCCGGCCGCGGCCTACGCCTCGGCCCCGGCGCCCCCAAAGCCCTGCGGGCCCTCGGCGGCATCCCGATGCTCGTCCACGCCGTCCGCGCCATGGCCCGCTCCCGCGCGGTCTCCCTGGTGGTGGTCGTCGCCCCGTCCGACGGCGCGGCCGAGGTACGCCGGATGCTCGACGAGCACGCGCTGCCCGAGCGCGCCGAGATCCTCGTCGTCCCCGGGGGCGAGACCCGCCAGGAGTCCGTGAACGCCGGCCTGGCGGCGCTCCCGCAGGACGTCACCTCCGTACTGATCCACGACGCGGCCCGACCGCTGGTCCCCGTCGACACCGTGGACTCCGTGATCGAGGCCGTCCGGGGCGGAGCGCCCGCCGTCGTCCCCGCGCTGCCGCTGGCCGACACCGTCAAGGAGGTCGAGCCCGGCAGGCCCGGCGAGCCCGAGCCGGTCGTCGCCACGCCCGAGCGGGCCCGGCTGCGCGCCGTCCAGACCCCGCAGGGCTTCGACCTCGCCACCCTGGCGCGCGCACACCGGGAGATCGCCGTCGATGGCGAGGGGGCCACCGACGATGCCGGGATGGTGGAACGGCTCGGCGTCACCGTCGTGGTCGTCCCCGGCCACGAGGAGGCCTTCAAGGTCACCCGCCCGCTCGACCTCGTCCTCGCCGAGGCCGTACTCGCCCGCAGGAGGGCCACCGATGCCTACTAGCCCCGAAGCGCCAGGAACTCCCGCACCGCCGGGAACTCCCGCAGCCCCCGCAGCTCCCGCGGGCAAGACGGCTCCCGCGGCCCCCGCCCCGCTCATCCCGCTCGTCGGCATCGGCACCGACGTGCACGCCTTCGAGACCGGCCGCGAGCTGTGGTGCGCGGGCCTGCTCTGGGAGGGCGAGGACGGCCTCGCCGGGCACTCCGACGGGGACGTCGCCGCGCACGCCGCCTGCGACGCCCTCTTCTCCGCGGCCGGCGTCGGCGACCTCGGCGCGCACTTCGGAACCTCCCGCCCCGAGTGGTCCGGCGCCGCCGGCGTCACCCTCCTGGCGGAAGCCGCGCGCATCGTCCGCGCCGAGGGCTTCGAGATCGGCAACATCGCCATCCAGGTCATCGGGGTCCGCCCGAAGATCGGCAAGCGGCGCGAAGAAGCGCAGAAGGCGCTCGCCGCCGCTGCGCGCGCCCCCGTCTCGGTCTCCGGCACCACCACCGACGGACTGGGCCTGACGGGCCGGGCCGAGGGGCTCGCGGCCATCGCGACCGCCCTCGTGTACCGCGCGCCGGGCGACAAAACAGGCTGAGTACGGCGTACGCCCGCATCGCGGGCCGCACCGCTTCGGCAACAAAGCAGCCCCGCGTCCCCAAAGGGTCGCGGGGCACTGCCGCACGCGCACTACCCTGGATGCCGTGACTATTCGCCTGTACGACACCAGCGCCCGGCAGATCCGCGACTTCACCCCGCTCGTCCCGGGCTGCGTCTCGATCTACCTCTGCGGCGCCACGGTGCAGGCCGCCCCGCACATCGGGCACATCCGGTCGGGCCTCAACTTCGACATGATGCGCCGCTGGTTCCAGTACCGGGGCTACGACGTCACGTTCATCCGCAACGTCACGGACATCGACGACAAGATCATCGCGAAGTCCGCCGAGCAGCGCCGCCCCTGGTGGTCCATCGGCTACGAGAACGAGCGGGCCTTCAACGACGGCTACGCCGCGCTCGGTTGCCTCCCGCCCACCTACGAGCCCCGCGCCACCGGCCATGTCACCGAGATGGTCGAGATGATGCGCGGCCTCATCGAGCGCGGCCACGCCTACGAGTCCGAGGGCAACGTCTACTTCGACGTGAAGTCGTACCCCGGCTACCTCTCGCTGTCCCGCCAGGAACTCGACAACATCCGCCAGCCGGAGAGCACCGGCGAGACCGGCAAGCGCGACCCCCGCGACTTCGCCATGTGGAAGTCCGTCAAGCCCGGCGAGCCCTCCTGGGAGACGCCGTGGGGCCGCGGCCGGCCCGGCTGGCACCTCGAATGCTCCGCCATGGCGCACAAGTACCTCGGCGAGGCCTTCGACATCCACGGCGGCGGCCTGGACCTGATCTTCCCGCACCACGAGAACGAGATCGCCCAGGCGAAGGCCTTCGGCGACGCGTTCGCGGCGTACTGGGTGCACAACGCCTGGGTGACCATGTCCGGCGAGAAGATGTCCAAGTCCCTCGGGAACTCGGTCCTCGTCTCCGAGATGGTCAAGCAGTGGCGCCCGATCGTCCTGCGCTACTACCTCGGCACCCCGCACTACCGGTCGATGATCGAGTACAGCGAGGAGGCCCTGCGCGAGGCGGAGTCCGCCTTCGCCCGGATCGAGGGCTTCTACCAGCGGGTCGTCGAGAAGGCGGGCGGCCCGGTCGAGGCCGCCGCCGAGGTCCCGCCCGCGTTCGCCGAGGCCATGGACGACGATCTGGGCGTCCCGCAGGCGCTGGCCATCGTCCACACCACCGTCCGCCAGGGCAACAGCGCGCTCGCCGCCGACGACAAGGACGCGGCCATCGCGCGCCTGTCCGAGGTACGGGCCATGCTGGGCGTGCTCGGCCTGGACCCCCTCGACCCCCACTGGACGGTCGAGGCCGACCGGGGCGAGGACCTCCACGGCGCGGTCGACACGCTCGTACGCCTGGTCCTGGAGCAGCGCGAGTCCGCCCGCGGCCGCAAGGACTGGGCGACCGCCGACGCGATCCGCGACCAGCTCCAGCAGTCCGGCCTGGTCATCGAGGACAGCCCGACGGGTCCGCGCTGGACGCTCGGCCCCCGCTGAGCCGGGCGGCTCGGCCTGGTGTGCCGCTCGGAGCTCCGGGCGGCACACTCTTCATACGTACACATCGCAGCACCAACGAAAACAGGTAGAAGTCATGGCCGGGAACAGCCAGCGCAGGAACCGCCGCACGTCCAACAAGAAGGGCGCGACGGTCGGCAGCGGTGGCCAGCGGCGCAAGGGCCTGGAGGGCAAGGGCCCGACGCCCAAGGCCGAGGACCGCAAGAAGCACAAGGCGAACCGCATCAGCAACGCGATGGCCCGGCAGGCCGCCAAGCGTCGCCCCGCCCCGCGCCGCGGCGGTCCCAAGGGCACCAGCGAGATGGTCGTCGGCCGCAACCCGGTCTTCGAGGCGCTGCGCGACGGAGTTCCGGCCACGACGCTCTACGTCCAGCAGTTCATCGACAACGACGAGCGCGTCCGCGAGGCCCTCCAGCTCGCGGCCCAGCGCGGCAACATCAACCTGATGGAAGCCCCGCGCCCGGAGCTCGACCGGATGACGAACGGGCTCAACCACCAGGGCATGGTGCTCCAGGTCCCGCCGTACGAGTACGCGCACCCCGAGGACCTGACCGCCGCCGCCTACGACGACGGCGACGACCCGCTGATCGTCGCCCTCGACGGCGTCACCGACCCGCGCAACCTCGGCGCGATCGTCCGCTCCGTCTCCGCGTTCGGCGGCCACGGCGTGGTCATCCCCGAGCGCCGCGCCGCCGGCATGACCGCCGGTGCCTGGAAGAGCTCGGCCGGCACCGCCGCCCGCACCCCGGTCTCCCGTGTCACCAACCTGACGCGCGCGCTCCAGGAGTACAGGAAGGCGGGCATCGCCATCGTCGGCCTCGCCGCCGAGGGCGAGCACACGGTCAACGACCTGGAGGCGCTCGGCGGCCCGGTCGTCATCGTCGTCGGCTCCGAGGGCAAGGGCCTCGGCCGCCTCGTCGGCGAGAACTGCGACTACCTCGTCCGCATCCCGATGCCGGGCGGCGCCGAGTCCCTGAACGCGGGCGTGGCCGCCGGCGTCGTGCTCTACGAGGCGGCCCGCCGCCGCGCCGAGCGCCCCCGCGCCTGACGCCCTTGATCCACTTGGCTCACGCGGAGTGACCCGTGAGCGTGCCACCCCGCCCGTCTCGGGCGGGGTGGCTTGATCTTGACGGGTCTCGGACACATCCCTGCTGTCAAGGCAGTGTCCTAACCACGGGTCACTCGGTTAGATGAGTGTGGACACCAGAACGTCAGGGTTCGACGACCAGCCCGCGCTGAGCATGGTCAAGGTGCCGTGCGATCCCGCACAGGTCATCGTCAACCACGCCAGCTTCCGCGTGCGGCTCGCACCGAGCCCGAGCGCGCGTTCCAAGCCCGCGAACGCCCCCGGCCGCGCCCCCGTCCTCGGCGGCGCCGCGGTCGCCGCGGCCGGGGCCGCCCGCCGCCGGGCCCCCGTCGTCTGGAGCGGCAAGGCCGACGCCGGCGACTCCGCGGCCATGGGCGGACTGCTCCAGGCCGTACGCGAGGCCGGGCGCGGCCACGAGGAGTACGGGGACGCCGGGGGCGCCACGCAGGTCATCCCGCGCGTCGACCTGGCCCACGACCTCGCCGACGACACCCTCGCCACGCCGACCGTGATCGGTCAGCGCAGCTACGGGGACCCGGAGGAGACGCGCCCGCTGGCCGCCGTACGGGACATGCCGTACGCGCGGCCGCCCGGCGGGGGCGAGCCCGGCGCGGACGGGCGGCGGGGCTCCGACACGCGCGCCCAGGCCTCCTACTACCCGGGCCGCCGGATGAACCTGGGCGTCGTGCTGCTCCCGCTGCGCGTCTTCCTCGGCTTCATCTCCATCTACGCCGGCATGGGCAAGCTGTGCGACCCCGTCTACTTCGACGGCGGCGAGCGCGGCTCCATGGTCACCTGGCTGCACACCCTGCAGCCGTGGGCGCTCGCCGAGCCGCTGCGCGACTTCGCGCTGGCGCACCCGGTGGGCGCGGGCCTGAGCGTGGCCTTCCTCCAGGTCATCGTGGGCGTGCTGACGGTGTTCGGCCTGTGGCAGCGGTTCGCCGCGTGCTTCGGGGCGCTGCTGTCGGCCGCGCTGCTCATGACGGTGAGCTGGAAGACCGTCCCGGCGTACGACGCGCCCGACATCATCTACCTCGCCGCCTGGAGCCCGCTGATCATCGCGGGCGCCCCGGTGTACTCCCTGGACGGGCGGCTCGCGGGCGAGGCCTGGCGCACCCTCGGGCCGCGTTCGGAGGTCTGGCAGCTGCGGCGGCGCGTCCTGCGGCGCGGTGCGGTCATGGCGACCGTCGTGTGCGGGCTGACCCTGCTCGTCGGTTCGCTGCTGGGCGGCGCGGTACGGTCGACCACCGTGGTCACCGTGCCCGGACCCGGCCAGGCCCCGACCAACTACCTGCCGGGGCAGCCGCTGCCGCGCCAGTCACCGGTACGGCAGCAGCCGGCGGCGCCGACGCAGCCCGCCAAGCCGGCGCAGCCCTCGGCCACGGCCTCCGAGCCGGCCGCGAAGTCCGGGCGGGGCGCGACGAGCGGTCCCGCGCGGGAGACCGCCGGGGCCGGCTCGGGGTCGCCGACCGCGACGCGGGGCACCACCGGAAGCCAGACCCCGCGCAGTACGCCGCGGCAGTCGACCGCGCCGAAGCCGCCGTCCTCGACCTCGGGGAGTACCACCGGGGGCGGCGGGGAGGCCCCGTCGAAGAAGCCCGGCCTGGTCGGCGGCCTCCTCGGCTGAGGCCGGTCCCGAACCGGTAGCCGCCCAACGGGGGCCCGGCGCGCGTGAGCGCGCCGGGCCCCTTCCGTATGCCCGTACGCGGAGGGCTCGGGGGCCCTTGTACGTCGAGGGCTTGTGGGGAGGGCTTGCGGGGAGGGCTCAGGGGAGGGCTCAGGGGCCCTTCTGGGCCGCCAACTCCCGTGCGGCCTCGGTGAGGTCCTTCGCGGTGTCGATCGCCCGCCAGTAGGCCCCCTGGGGCAGCGGGTAGCCCGCCAGGCGGCGCTCGCGGGCCAGCCGGGGGAACGTCGTCCGCTCGTGGTCCCCCAAGTCGGGCAGCAGGGCGGCGAATTCGGGCCCGAAGACGTACACGCCGGCGTTGACCGGGTAGGGCGACGGCGGGGCCTCGATGAAGTCCAGCACCTGCCCGAACTCGTTGGTCTCCACCACCCCCCACGGGATCCGGGGCCGGGCCAGGGCGAGCGTGGCGGTCGCCCCGCGCTCGGTGTGGAAGGCGGCCATCTCGCGCAGGGAGAAGCGGGTCCACACGTCGCCGTTGGTCGCGTACCAGGCCTCCCGCGGGTGCGGGAGGTGGCGGGCGGCGAACTTGAGGCCGCCGCCGCGCCCCAGCGGCTCCTCCTCCACGACCGTGGTCACGCGCAGCGGCAACCGCGCCTGCGCGAGCCACTCCTGGAGCACCTCGGCGAGATGCCCGCAGGAGACGACGGCGTCCGTGACCCCCTCGGAGGCCAGCCAGGCCAGTTGGTGCCCGATGATCGGCAACCCGGTGCCCGGGATCTCGACCATCGGTTTGGGGCGGTCGTCCGTGTACGGACGCAGCCGCGACCCCTGGCCGCCCGCCAGCAGGACTGCCTGGGTGGGCGCGGCCGGGAACGCGGCTGCGGGGGACGCGGATCGGGGTGCGGACGGTGCGGGGTGGTCGTCGGTCATGACGGCCAGCGTAGGGACGCGGTACGGCTCAGCCCATGGAGGCGACACCGGTCGCGTACGAGGTGTCGCACACGGGGCGGGCGAAGGACTGGGCCTTCGTCGGGCCGTACACGTCGACGGCCGCGCGCCCCAGCGCCCGCGCGATGCCCACGCAGTGCTCGGCCAGCGACGGCCGGCGGTTCACCTCCTGCTGGAGGTGGGTGAGGACGTCACCCGGCTCCTGGCCCGCCTTGAGGTCGCCGACGAGCGTCTCGCGCAGCACCTCGTGCGCGGCGCGCGGCTTCGCTGGGACGGAGACGTCCTCGGCGGAGGCGGTCAGGATCTGGGAGGAGGACGTGTCAGCCCAAGGGACCATGGTGACCGCGAGGGTCCCGGACAGGACCAGGACGACGGGCAGGACCAGGGCGAGGGAACGGCCGATACGGCGGGCAGTGTGGGTCACGAGGGCGAGAGTAGCGCTCGGTGAAGATTTGGCGACATTTAGTCACCCGGTTGAGGGATGGTTCGAGGTGGCTTTTCGAATCGAGGGTTGACGAACGGGGCCGAATGGCCCGGTCTGCGCGGTTTTTCGCCCTCGCGGCCGCGGCCGCCGTCGGCCCCTCGCGGCCCCCGCCGGGGACGCGGAAGGGGCGCCCCGCGGCGGGGCGCCCCTTCGGCTCGGGCCGTACGCGGGCCGTGCGTGCGGCGCTAGTTGGAGAGGCGCTCGCCCGAGGAGGTCGAGAAGACGTGGATCTCGCCCGCGCGGGGGACCACGTGCAGGCTGGAGCCCTTCTCGGGTACCTGGCGGCCGTTGACGCGGACCACGAGGTCCTGCGAGCCCTCGGCGGATTCGGTGGACCCGTACACGTAGCCGTCGGCGCCGAGTTCCTCGACGACGTTCACGACGACGGTCAGGCCGCCGGTCTCGGCGAGGTCGAAGTGCTCGGGGCGGACGCCGACCGTCACGGTGCGGTCGCCGGCGTCGGCGGCGGCGGACAGCGCCTCGCGCGACACCGGGACGACGCTGTCGCCGAACTTCACGCCGCCGTCCGTGATCGGCACCTCGACCAGGTTCATGGCCGGGGAGCCGATGAAGCCGGCGACGAAGAGGTTCGCCGGGCGGTCGTACATGTTGCGCGGGGTGTCGACCTGCTGGAGCAGCCCGTCCTTGAGGACGGCCACCCGGTCGCCCATGGTCATGGCCTCGACCTGGTCGTGGGTGACGTAGACGGTGGTGATGCCGAGGTCGCGCTGGAGGGCGGCGATCTGCGTGCGGGTGGAGACGCGGAGCTTGGCGTCCAGGTTCGACAGCGGCTCGTCCATGAGGAAGACCTGCGGCTTGCGCACGATGGCGCGGCCCATGGCGACGCGCTGGCGCTGACCGCCGGAGAGCGCCTTCGGCTTGCGGTCGAGGTACTGGGTGAGGTCGAGCATCCTCGCCGCGTCCTCCACCTTCTTGCGGATGGTGGCCTTGTCCTCGCCGGCGATCTTGAGGGCGAAGCCCATGTTGTCCGCGACGGACATGTGCGGGTAGAGCGCGTAGTTCTGGAACACCATGGCGATGTCCCGGTCCTTGGGCGGCAGGTGCGTGACGTCGCGGTCACCGATGCGGATGGCGCCCCCGTTGACGTCCTCCAGGCCGGCGAGCATGCGCAGCGAGGTGGACTTGCCGCAGCCGGAGGGGCCGACGAGGACGAGGAACTCGCCGTCCTCGATCTTCAGCTCCAGCTGGTCGACGGCGGGCTTGTCGCCGCCGGGGTACAGGCGGGTCGCCTTGTCGAAAGTGACGGAAGCCATGGTGATGAATCCCTTCTACCGGCAGGAACGTGCCGGACGATCCGAGTGGAAGGAGAATGGGTCTAGTCCAGTGAACGGACTCCGCCCGACGCTACCCGGCCGCGCCGCGTCTGTCAGTACCGGGAAGGTCCCGATTACGCGATGGCCCCGCGAATCGGCCGCTGTGTAGAGTGATGACGGCTCGACGCGCGGTGTTTCCGCGCGTCCGTGGCGCGCCTCCTTAGCTCAGTCCGGCCAGAGCAACGCACTTGTAATGCGTAGGTCGTCGGTTCGAATCCGACAGGGGGCTCTTCTCTTTCCGGTCCCGCGCGGGTCCGCGTCCGCGCGGGTCGGTGGCCGCGCGGGTTCGGGTCCGTCCGTCAGTGGCGGCCCGAGATGCGGTTCGCCGCGCGGGCCAGGGGGGACGTCGTCGGGCGGTGGTCGGCGGCCTCGCGGCGGTCCGCCTCGCGGTAGGCGGCGTAGAGGGCCTGGACGCCGAGCCAGCGGAAGGGCTCCGGCTCCCAGCGGCGCACCCGGTGGTTGACCCAGGGCAGCGCGGTCAGGCCGGTGCTCTCCCCCAGGACGAGGTCGCGCAGGGTGCGGCCGGCGAGGTTGGCGGTGGCCACGCCCGAGCCGACGTAGCCGCCGGCCCATCCGAGGCCCGTCGTACGGTCCAGGGTGACCGTCGCGCACCAGTCGCGCGGCACGCCGAGCACGCCCGACCAGGCGTGGGTGATCTCGGTGCCCGTGAGCTGCGGGAAGAACGCCGTCAGCAGCGAGGTCAGGGACGCGATCGTGGCCGGCTGGGTGCGCCCGTCGTTGTCGGTGCGCGAGCCGAAGCGGTACGGGACCCCGCGGCCGCCGATGGCGATGCGGTCGTCGGCGGTGCGCTGGGCGTACATGTACGCGTGCGCCATGTCCCCCAGGACCTCCCGGCCCGTCCAGCCGAGCTGGTCCCAGGTCCGCTCGGGCAGCGGGGCCGTCACGATCATCGAGGAGTTCATCGGGAGCCACGCGCGTCTGTGTCCCTTGAGGGCGGCGGTGAACCCCTCCGTGCAGCGCAGCACGTACGGGGCGCGGACCGTGCCGTACGGGGTGACGGCGCGGCGCGGGGCGATCTCGGTGACGGGTGTGGACTCGTGGATGACGACGCCGAGGCGTTCGGCGGCGGCCGCCAGTCCCTCGACCAGCTTCAGGGGGTGGATGCGGGCGCCGTGCGGGCTCCAGCTGGAGCCGACGGCGTCGGCGATGTCGAGGCGGCTTCGGGTGGCGGTGGCGTCGTGGAGTTCGCGGTCGCTCTCGCCGAAGGCGACCTCGGCGGCGTGGAAGGCCCGCAGGCGGGTGAGTTGGGCGGGGGTGCGGGCGACTTCGAGGACTCCGCCGCGGTGGATGTCGGCGTCGATGCCCTCCTCGGCCGCCACCTCGATGACCTCGGTGACGGTGTCGTTCATGGCCCGCTGGAGTCGGCGGGCGGCCTCGGGGCCGTGCAGCGCGGCGTACCGGTCGCGGCCGGCGATGCCGTTGTAGAGCCAGCCGCCGTTGCGGCCGGAGGCGCCGTAGCCGCAGAACTTCTGCTCCAGCACGGTGACGCGCAGGTCGGGGGCGGCGCGCTTGAGGTAGTACGCGGTCCACAGGCCGGTGTAGCCGCCGCCGACGATGACGACATCGGCCGTGGCGTCGGCGGTCAGGGGTGCGCGGGGTGGCGTGGCCGGGGCGGTGCGGTCCGTCGCGTACCAGAAGGAGATGCCGCCGTTGATCGTCATGGAGGAGTTGGTACACCTCGTTCCGGACAGGTGTCCAGGGGCTGGATGTCGCGCTTCCGGGGCCGGGAGGTGGCCTGGTGTCCGATGCGGTCGGGACGGCGGGCTCCGTAGGGTGGGTTGGGGGTTTTGTCACCTGGGCGGGGGTTGTGCCCCCTTCGCGCCGGATGGACGAGGAGCGGTCGGCGGTGGCGCGAACCCTGCTCGGGCACTGACCGGCGGGGCTTCGCGGGTGCCGCCTAGGCTGCCGCCATGATCCGTAGCGCTGAGGTCACCGACGTCCCCGTCATCCGGGCGATGATCCGCGAACTCGCGGCGTACGAGAAGGTCCCGCACGAGGCGCGGGCCACCGAGGAGCAGTTGCGCGAGGCGCTGTTCGGCGACCGCCCGGCCGTCTTCGCGCACATCGCGCAGGCGGAGGACGGTGAGGCGGTCGGCATCGCCGTGTGGTTCCTCAGCTTCTCGACGTGGCGCGGGGCGCACGGCATCTACCTGGAGGACCTGTACGTCCGGCCGTCCGCGCGGGGCGGCGGCCACGGGAAGGCCCTCCTGGCGGAGCTGGCGCGGACGTGCGTGGAGCGGGGGTACGAGCGGCTGGAGTGGGCGGTCCTGGACTGGAACACCCCGGCCGTCGACTTCTACCGGGCGGCCGGGGCGGTGGCCATGGACGAGTGGACCGTGAACCGCCTCACGGGCGCCGCCCTGCGGGGGCTGGCGGGGCAGCGGTGAGTGCGGTGTCGGACGCGGGTGCGGCTCGGTCGATGGGGTGAGGGCGGGGTCCGGTCGGGGTTCCGGGGCGACGTCCGGTCAGGGTTCCAGGACGACTTTGCCCGTGGTGGCGCGGGACTGCAGGGCGCGGTGGGCGGCGGCGGCCTCGGACAGGGGGTAGCGGGTCAGGGCCGGGCGCAGGCGTCCGGAGGCGGCCTCGGCGAGGGCGCGGGTCTCCAGGACGCGCAGGGGGTCGGGGGCGCCGACGGGTTCGAGGAGGGCGGGGCCGAGTACGGACCGGGTGGTGACGCCCCGGGCGGTGAGGGCGGGTCCGGTCGGGGTTCCAGGGCGACGTCCGGTCAGGGTTCCAGGACGACCTTGCCCGTGGTGGCGCGGGACTGCAGGGCCCGGTGGGCGGCGGCGGCCTCGGACAGGGGGTAGCGGGTCAGGGCCGGGCGCAGGCGTCCGGAGGCGGCCTCGGCGAGGGCGCGGGTCTCCAGGAC
>NZ_JBHXRU010000024.1:69361-75226 GCF_042716255.1 Streptomyces sp. NPDC058662
GCGCAGGGGGTCGGGGGCGCCGACGGGTTCGAGGAGGGCGGGGCCGAGTACGGACCGGGTGGTGACGCCCCGGGCGGTGAGGGCGGCGCGTTCGGTGTCGGTGAGGTCGAGGGGGCCCTCGGACCAGCCGAAGACGAGGTGGCGGCCTCCGGGGGCGAGCAGGTCGAGAGCGGTACGGGCGGTCGCGCCGCCGACGGAGTCGAAGAGGACGGTGGCGCCGTCGGGGTGGTGGGCGCGTACGGCGTCCGCCCAGCCGGGTGCGGTGTAGTCGAGGGCGAGGTGGGCGCCGTTGGCGTCGGCGCGGGCGGTCTTCGCGGGGCCGCCGGCCAGGGCGACGACGGTGGCGCCGGCGTTGCGCGCGTACTGGACGAGCAGCGTGCCGATGCCGCCGGCGGCGGCGGGGACCAGCGCGACGGAGTCGGGGCCGAGATCGGCGAACTGGACGATGCCGAGGGCGGTTCGGCCAGTGCCGATCATGGCGACGGCCTCGGCGGGGTCGAGGCCGGGCGGTACGGGGTGCAGCCGGGCGGCGTCGGCGACGGCGTACTCGGCGTAGCCGCCGGGGGCGAAGCCGAGGTGGACCACGACCCGGCGCCCGAGCCAGGCCGGGTCCGTGCCGGGGCCGAGCGCGTCGACGGTGCCGGCGACCTCGCGGCCGGGCACGGTCGGCAGTACGGGCAGGGCGGGGGCGGGGCCCCGGACGCCCTCGCGGAGCGCGGTGTCGAGGAGGTGCACCCCGGCGGCCGCCACGGCGACGCGGACCTGGCCGGGGGCCGGGACGGGGGCGGCGGTGCGCTCGTAGGTGAGGTTCTCGGCGGGGCCGAAGGCGTGGAGGCGGACGGCGTGCATGCGGGTGGGGGGCGCGGCCGGGGGGAGTGGGGGTGTCGGTGGGGGTGGCGGGCACGGCTGGGGTGCCGAGGGTGGCGGCGGGCGCGGCGGCGGGTGCGGCCGGAGTGGTGGTGCTGACGGGGTATCGGCGGCGGGTGTGGTGGCGGTAGTGGCGCCGACGGTGGTGTCGGTGGGCACGGTGGGCGTGGGCGTGGCGGCGGGAGTGGTGGTGCCGGCGGGGGTGTCGGTGAGCGTGGCGGGCGTGGGCGTGGCGGCGGGAGTGGGGGTGTCGGTGGGCGCGGCGGGGGTGGGGTCGGGGGTGGTGGTGTCCTGCGGGGTGGTGGGCATGGGGCAAGGCTGCGACCTCCAGTGCCGTTGAGGTCAACGGCGGGGATTGTCAGAGCCGTCGGCCACGATGGGGCCATGGTGCGTAAAGAGCAGCGTCCGGAGACGGTCAAGGCGGCGCGGCGGGTGGAGGTGCGGCTGCCGGAGCTGGCGCCGTGGCCGGGCGGGGGTCTGGAACCGGACGGGGACTACGACGGGCTGGAGCTGGCGGACCTGGACCTGACGGGCCAGGAGGGGGTTGGCGCGCGGTTCATGGACTGCGCCCTGCGGCGCTGCGTGCTGGACGAGGCGGGGCTGGCCAAGGCCCGCTTCCTGGACTCGGTGCTGGACGGGGTCCGGGGGGTGGGCACCGACCTGTCCGGGGCCTCGTTGCGGGATGTGGAGCTGCTGGACGCCCGGCTGGGCGGGGTGCAGCTGCACGGCGCCGTGCTGGAGCGGGTCGTGGTCCGGGGCGGCAAGATCGACTACCTGAACCTGCGGATGGCGCGGCTCAAGGACGTGGTCTTCGAGAGCTGCGTCCTGGTGGAGCCGGACTTCGCGAGCGCGGTGCTGGAGCGGGTGGAGTTCCGGGACTGCGCGCTGCGGGGCGCGGACTTCAGCGGGGTGCGGATGACGGAGGTGGATCTGCGGGGGGTCACGGCGCTGGAGATCGCGCGGGGGGTGGAGGCACTGGCGGGGGCGGTGATCAGCCCGGGTCAGCTGTTCGAGCTCGCGCCGGCGATGGCGGCGCAGCTGGGCGTACGGGTGGTGGCGTAGCCGGCCGGGCCACGCCCCGTACGCCGTACGGCCCGCCACCCGCCGGGCGCGGGGCCCCGGGCGCCCGTGCCGCGGAGCGGCGGCGCCGGGTCGTACGGCCCTGCGGGGCGGCGCGGGGCGGAGGTTCGGGCGCCGCGGTGATGCTGCCGGGGGGCAGCTTCGGGAGTGCGTCAGGTGGTGCTGCCGCGGAGGCGGTTCCGGGCGCTCGCCGGTGCGCTGCGGAGCTTTGCGTGCGCGCCGGATGGCGTTGCGGAGGGCCGGTGTCGCGGGCGCGCTGGCCGGAGGCGCGGGTCCCGGGGCGCTTGCCGGGTGGTGATGCCGTAGGGCCGGGTTCCGCGCCGGGTGGTGCAGCCGGGGGACGGGGTTCCGGGCGCTCGCCGGTGGGCGGCGGGGCTGTGCGTGCGCGGCGGATGGTGTTGCGGGGGGTTGGTGTCCGGGGCGCGCTGGGCGGTGCCGCCGGAGGTGCGGGTACCGGGGGCGCTTGCTGGGTGCTGGTTGGGCCGCAGGGCTGTGGGCCAGGCCGGGTGGTGCGGGTGTAGGGCCGGGCTCCGCGCCGGGTGGTGCGCCGGGGGAGGACGTTCCGGGCGCGCTCGCCGGTGCGCTGCGGGGCTGTGTGTGCGCCGGATGGTGTTGCGGAGCTGGTGTCCCGGGCACGCCCGGCGGTACTGGCGTAGGGCTGGGCTCCGTGCCGGGTGGCCAGGAACGGGGTGGCGGGGGGTGCTGGCGTAGGGCGGGGCTCCGCGCCAGGTGGTGCGGCCGGGGGACGGGGTCCAGGTCGGGTGGTGCGGCCGTAGGGCCGGGCTCCGCACCGGGTCCGCGTGAGGTCGTACGGCGGGGGGACGGGGCGCCGGGTGGTGCCGTTGGCGGGGGTCCCGGCTCGGGTGGTGCTGTCGTAGGGCCGGGGCCCGTGCCAGGTGGTGCTGCCCTAGAGGCCGGGGCCCCCGGCCAGGTGCTGTCGGCTGGGGGGCCCGTGCCCGGGGGTGCTGCCGTAGAGGGCGGGGCCCGTGCCCGCATGGTGCGGCCGTAGGGGTGGGGCTGCGCCGAGTGGTGCGGGCGTAGGGGGCGGGGCCCGGGGCGTGTCGGGTGGTCGGGGTGGGGTTTTGGGCGGGCGTCCCCGCAGGGGGTCAGGCTGGGACGCGGGGGAAGCGGGACTGGAGCATCCAGATGGCCGGGTTCTCGGCGAGGCCGTCGTGCATGTCGGTCAAGTCCGCGACCAGGTCGTGCAGGAAGTCGCGGGCCTCGCGGCGCAGCAGGCGGTGGCTGAAGGTCAGCGGGGCCTCCTCCGGCGGCATCCAGTCGGCCTCGACGTCGACCCAGCCGAAGCGGCGCTCGAACAGCATCCGGTCCGTCGACTCGGTGAAGTCGAGCTCGGCGAACTGGCGGTTGGCCGAACGGTTCCCCCGCGGATCCCGGTCGAGCTGCTCGACGATGTCGCACAGCGCCCACGCGAAGTCCAGGACCGGAACCCATCCCCAGGCTGTGGACACCTCCCGGTCGGCGGTGGTGTCGGCGAGGTAGACGTCCCCGCAGAACAGGTCGTGCCGCAGGGAGTGGACGTCCGCCGAGCGGTAGTCGGTCTGCGGGGGGTCCGGGAAGCGCCGGGAGAGGGAGTAGCCGATGTCGAGCACGTACCCGATGGTGTCACGGCCGGCCGGCGGCTCCGTTCACGGGAGGAGGCGCTGCTCCTTCGCCACCGAGACGGCGCCCGCGCGGGTGTCGACACCGAGCTTGTCGTAGATCCGGCCCAGGTGGGTCTTGACCGTGGCCTCGCTGATGAACAGGGCGCGGGCGATCTCCCGGTTGCCGAGCCCCCGGGCCAGCTGCCCGAGGATGTCCAGCTCGCGGTCGGTCAGGGTGGGGCGGGTGCCGCGCATGCGGGCCATCACGCGGCTGGCGACGGGCGGGGACAGCGTGGTGCGGCCCTGGGCAGCCGCGTGGATGGCGGCGAAGAGCTCCTCCGGGCGTTCGGCCTTGAGGAGGTAGCCCGTCGCGCCCGCGCCGATCGCCCGCGTGATGTCCGCGTCCGTGTCGTACGTGGTGAGGACCAGGACGTGCGGGGGCTCGGGGAGGGCCGTGATGCGGCGGGTGGCCTCGACGCCGTCGATGCCCTCGCCGAGCTGGAGGTCCATGAGGACCACGTCGGGGCGGAGCCGGGTGGCCAGGGCGACGGCCTCCTCGCCGCTGCCGGCCTCGCCCAGCACCTCGATGTCCGGCTCGCTGCCGAGCAGGGCCAGCAGTCCGGCGCGGACCACCACGTGGTCGTCGCAGAGCAGGATCGTCGTCATCGGGTGGCCTCCAGGGGGACGGACGCGGAGAGGACGGTGCCCTCGCCCGGCGTGGACTCGATGGTCAGGGTGCCGCCCAGCTGGCGTACGCGGGCGCGCATCGCGGGGAGGCCGTGGCCGCGGTCGGGGGCCGTGGCGGTGGCGGGGGTGCTCGCGGTGCTGGTCGCGGGGGTGGTCTCGACGCCGGTCCCGGTGAAGCCGTGGCCGTCGTCGGCGACGTCCAGGACCACCTGGTCCCCCAGGAAACTCAGGGTGAGGGCGGCGGTACCGGCGCCGGAGTGCTCCCGGACGTTGGCCAGCGCACCCTGGGCTATGCGCAGCAGGGCGGACTGGACGCGGTCGGGGAGCGGGACCGGGGCCCCTTCGAGGTGGAAGCGGACCTCGATGTCCGGGCCCGCGTCCAGCCCGCGCAGGGCGCCGGCGAGACCGGCGCCGTCGGCGAGTTCGGACGGCGCCAGGTCGTGTACGAGCCGGCGCGCCTCGGCGAGGCCGCGGGCCGCGATGCCGGTGGCGGTACGGACGTGCGCGCGGGCGGTGCCGGGGTCGGTGTCCCAGGTGCGGTCGGCGGCCTGGAGCAGCATCCGCTGGCTGGACAGGTTCTGGGCGAGGGTGTCGTGGATCTCCATCGACAGCCGCTGGCGTTCGGCGAGGGTGCCCGCGCGGCGTTCGGTGGCGGCCAGTTCACGGCGGGTGCGGAGCAGGTCGTCGATGAGGGCGCGCTGGGCCAGGGTCTGGCGCTCCATGTGGACGAAGACGGCGGTGGCGAGGGCGGCCACGGCGGGCGGGGCGAGGAGGAGGTTGGGGTCGAAGGCGTCGGAGAGCTGGAGTTGGGCCGTGACGACGAAGACGGTGAGGAGGGCGACGAGGACGATCGCGGCGCGTGGGGGGAGGGTGCGCAGGGCCGTGTAGAAGAGCGGTACGGCGCACCAGGCGAAGCTCGGCGCGAGGACGACCAGGACCACCCAGGTGGTGACGATCAGGGCGAGCCAGGGGAGGCGGCTGGGGGCGGTTGCGCCGAAGGCGCCGTTTGCGGTGGGGGCGGTGGGGTTGGTTGCGCCGGTGCTGGTGGGGCGGGTGGTGTTGGGGGGGCCGGGGCGGGGGGTGGCGACGGCCGGGCCGAGTACGTACAGCAGGGCCAACGTGATGCTGAGTGCGATGACCCAGGGGGTGCGGGGTTCGCCGGGGTGGCGCAGGAGGAAGCGTGCCACCGAGGCGCCGAGGAGCAGGAAGAAGGCCGTGTGCATGACCGCGGTGAGTACGCGGGTGTCGGGGTCCGTGGTGGCTGGGCGCGGGGGTTGTGGGGGCGGTGGGGGTGGGGCGCTCACGGGGGCTCCTGGGGCGAGGTGGTGCGTACGTTCATCCTGCCGGGTTCCGGGGCGGGGGGCCGGGGGGCCTGCCGGTCCCGGGCCGGGTCCCCGCCCCTCAAACGCCGGCGGGGCTGGTTGTGGGCTCCGCCCCCCGCCCCGCGCCTCAAATGCCGGCGGGGCTGGATGGGGCTCCGGCGCGGGCCCTGCGCCCCAAGCGCCGGCGGGGCTGGATGGGGCTCCGGCGCGGACCCTGGGGCGCGCGGGCCGGCGGGGCGGGGGGGGGAGCTGGGGGGGGGGGGGGGGTGCGGCCCCGTCAGCCCCGCGCCGCGGTGGGCGGGGCGGGG
>NZ_JBHXRU010000025.1:0-73995 GCF_042716255.1 Streptomyces sp. NPDC058662
TGCGCGACCTGCGCCGCTCGCTCGCGGACCCCCTGATGGACGTCCTGCACCGGGTCCTGGCCACCACCGGCCTGGAGGTCGAGCTGTCCGCCTCCCCGCAGGCGCTCGCCGCCCGCCGCCGCGCCCGCCCGCCCCGCGACCCCGGGCCGGTCACCCGATGCGTCCGTTGGGGCGATCGGCTGTCCCGTTGTGTCTGAGCCGCTCGCCCCGCGGGGGACGAATGGCTTGCGTCCCCAGCGCATCCGTCCGCCCGGTGAACGCCGAACAGGTGGCAAGCGCCACTTCACGACACGGAGGACTGAATGCACGCGAAGTCGGTTGCTCGGCATCTCATCACGACCCCCCAGAGGCAGACCACGTACACCACACCGCACAGCGCGGCGGCCGCCGTCGACACCGACGTGGCCGCCGCCGTCAACCGTGAACTGGATCTCGTCTGCGGCGAGTTCGTCGAGTACAGCCGCTCCCTCGACGCCGTCTTCGCGAGGGACGTCGCCGAGCGCCTCGCCGTCTTCGTCCTCGGCGGCGGCTCACGGATCCGGCCCCGCTTCCTGTGGTGGGCCATGCGGGCCTGCGGCGGTACGGACTCCCACGCGCCCGGGGCCCTGCGCGTCGCCGCCGCTCTCGAACTCATCCAGAGCTGCGCCCTCATCCACGACGACGTCATGGACCAGTCGACCGTGCGCCGCGGCAGGCCGTCCTTCCACACCCAGATCGCACTCCAGTACCCGGCGGCCGAGCCCCCGCACGGGGCCGGGCCGTCACCGTTCGCGCAGTCGGCGGCCGTCCTCGCCGGAGACCTCGCGCTGTCCTGTGCGGACGACCTGGTCGCGGACGTCGACCTGGAGCCGCCCGTACGCACGCACGTCCTGCGGATCTGGCGGGCCATGCGGACGGAGATGGTCGCCGGGCAGTACCTCGACCTGCACGGCCAGGCCACCACCTCCCGTTCGGCTGTCCAGGCCATCCGGACCGTCTGCCTCAAGACGGCCCGCTACACGGTCGAACGGCCCCTGGCCCTCGGCGCGGCGCTGGCGGGGGCCGACGACGCCACCACCCGCGCCCTGACCGCCGCCGGCCGCTGCGCCGGCATCGCCTTCCAACTGCGCGACGACCTCCTCGGCGTATTCGGGGACCCGCAGGTGACCGGCAAGCCCTCGGGGGACGACATCCGCTCCGGCAAGGCGACGTACCTGCTGGCCCTGACCCACTCCCGGGCCCGCGCCACCGGTGCCACAGCCGTCATCGACCTCCTCCGGGACTGCCGGGGCAGCGGCGACCTCTCCGGTCCCACCCTGTCCGCCGTCCGCGACGCCCTGCGGTCCACCGGGGCCCCGGCGCAGGTCGAACGGCGCATCGAGCGCCTGGTACGCGCCTCCGAGCGCCACTTGGCCGCGGCGCGCATACAGGGCCCCGCCGCCCACCACCTCGCCAAACTCCTCAGACGGGTCGCCTCACCCCCGCGCCACGCCACCGCCGCAGCACCGGCCGACCCCCAGGGAGACTCCCGATGAGGACGATCACCGGGCGCACCGACCATGTGGTCGTCGTCGGCGCGGGCCTCGCCGGCCTCTCCGCCGCCCTCCACCTCCTCGGCGCGAACCGCCGCGTCACCCTCGTCGAACGCGACCCCGTCCCCGGCGGCCGGGCCGGCCTCATCGAGCGCGGCGGTTACCGCTTCGACACCGGCCCCACCGTGCTCACCATGCCGCACCTGCTGGAGGAGGCCTTCGCGGCGGTGGGCGAGAAGATGTCCGACCGCCTGACCCTGCACCCCCTCCACCCCGCCTACCACGCCCGGTTCGCGGACGGCAGCAGCCTCGACATCCACACCGGCGCCGAAGCCATGGAGACGGAGATCGAACGTTTCGCAGGCGCCCGGGACGCGGCCGGGTACCGGCGTCTGCGCCGCTGGCTGCACGAGCTCTACCACGCGCAGACGGGCCGCTTCATCGAGTCCAACTTCGACTCGCCCCTCTCGCTCCTGCACCCCGACCTGGCCCGGCTCGCCGTGCTGGGCGGGTTCGGCCGCCTCCAGCCGAAGATCGCCCGGTTCATCACGGACGAGCGGCTGCAGCGCGTCTTCTCCTTCCAGGCCCTCTACGCGGGCGTCCCGCCGGCCCGCGCGCTCGCCGCCTACGCCGTGATCGCCTACATGGACACCGTCGCCGGCGTGTACTTCCCCGAGGGCGGTATGCACGCGGTACCCACCGCCCTGTCCGAGGCCGCCGCCGCCGCGGGCGCCACCCTCCTGCACGGCGAGACCGTCACCCGCCTGGAGCGCAGCGGTGACCGGATCACCGCCGTCGTCACCGACCGGCAGCGCATCCCCTGCGACGCGGTCGTGCTGACCCCGGACCTGCCCGTCGCGTACGGGCTGCTCGGCGCCCGCCCGCGCCGCCCGCTCGCGCTGCGCCACTCCCCGTCGGCCGTCGTCCTGCACGCCGGCACCGACCGCACGTGGCCCGAACTGGCCCACCACACGATCTCCTTCGGCGCCGCCTGGAAGCAGACCTTCCGTGAACTCACCCGCACCGGCCGCCTGATGAGCGATCCGTCGCTCCTCGTCACCCGGCCCACCGCCACCGACCCCGGCCTGGCCCCGCCCGGCAAGCACACCCACTACGTGCTCGCCCCGTGCCCCAACACCGCCGTGGGCCCCTCGGCCGCCACCTGGAAGGAACTGGGCCCCCGCTACCGGGACAGCCTGCTGCGCGAGCTGGAACGCCGCGGCCTGACCGGCTTCGAGGACGCCATCGACACCGAGGTCCTCATCACCCCCGCCGACTGGACGGCCCAGGGGCACGCGGCCGGCACCCCGTTCTCCGTCGCCCACACCTTCCCCCAGACCGGCCCCTTCCGCCCCCGCAACCTCGTGCGCGGCACCGCCAACGCCGTACTCGCCGGTTGCGGCACCACTCCCGGCGTCGGCGTCCCCACCGTGCTCATCTCCGGCCGCCTCGCCGCGGCCCGCGTCACCGGCCTGCCCGGCGCCCGCCGGTCCGCGGCCCGCCCCGCCACGGCGACGGAAGGCGACCGGGCATGACGCGACGCGAACTCGACGCCGCCGCCATCACCGACCCCGACCTGCGCGCGGCCTTCGACCGCTGCCGCCGGCTCAACGCCCGGCACGGCAAGACGTACTTCCTCGCCACCCGGCTGCTGCCCGCGTCCCGCCGCCCCGCCGTGCACGCCCTCTACGGCTTCGCCCGCTTCGCCGACGACATCGTCGACGACCTGTCCGCGCCCACCACCCCCGCCGACCGCGCCCAGCGGCTGCAGGCCCTCTCGGACGACCTGCGCGCGGCGATGGAGGGCGGCCCCGGCCGCCACCCCGTCGTCACCGCCGTGGCCCACATCGCGCACCGCTACCGCATCCCCTACGGCCACTTCGACGACTTCCTCGCCTCCATGCGCAGCGACCTGACCGTCACCGACTACGGCACGCTGGAGGCCCTGCGCCGCTACATGCACGGTTCCGCGGCCGTCATCGGGCTCCAGATGCTGCCCGTGCTGGGCCACACCGCCCCCCGGGAGGAGGCGGCCCCGCACGCGGCCGCGCTCGGCGAGGCCTTCCAGCTCACCAACTTCATCCGCGACGTCGGCGAGGACCTCGACCGCGACCGCGTCTACCTGCCCGCCGACCTCCTCGCCGCGGACGGCGTGGACCGGGACCTGCTGCGGTGGAGCCGGAGCACCGGCCGCCGCGACCCGCGCATCACCCGTGCCCTGCACGCCGCGGCAGCCCTCACCCGGCGGTTCTACGCGGAGGCGGAACCGGGTCTGGACATGCTCGATCCCGCCTCCCGGCCCTGCGTCCGCACCGCTTTCGTCCTCTACGGGGAGATCCTCGACGCCGTCGCCCGCGACGGGTACGCGAGCGTCCACCGCCGCTCCTCGGTCCCGCTCGCCCGGCGGGCCGCCGTGGCCGCCGCCGGACTGGCCAGGATCGCGGCGGTCCGCCTCAGGACCCCCGCCGCCCCCGCACCCGTGATGGAGGAGCCTTCCCGATGAGCCCGCGAGCCCCACGCCGCCGTCGCCTCCCGATCCGCCTGCGCCGCGGTCCGGTGGCCTGGCACCGGCAGGAACCGACCTGGCGGGACGCCTCACCCCGGCTCATCGACGCCGCCCTCAAGCGGGCCGGAGCCCGGCCCGCCGGCAACTGGTACGTCCTGGGCCCGAGCGCCGCCGTCCGCCCGGACGCCGCCTACGGGCGCACCGTCGAGGGGACGGAGATCGTGGCCTGGCGCGGCGCCGGTGGCGCCCTCGTCGCCGGCCCGGGCGCCTGCCCGCACCTGGGCGCGCCGCTGGCACAGGCGCCGACCCGCTGCGGCACCCTGGTCTGCCCCTGGCACGGACTCGCCCTCGACGGCGCCGCCTTCGCCGGCTGGAACCCCTACCCCGCTCACGACGACGGCGTCCTCGCCTGGGTGCGCCTGGACGAGCACGGGGGCGAGGAACCCCTCGACACCCCCGCCGTACCGCTCCGCCCCGCCGCCGCCCGCTCCCTGACCGCCGTCTACACCGGCACCGGCGTCTGCGAGCCCGAGGACGTCGTCGCCAACCGCCTCGACCCCTGGCACGGGGCGTGGTTCCACCCGTACTCCTTCGTCGACCTCACCGTCCTCGACGACGGCGCCGGGAGCGACGTCCTCACCGTGCGCGTCTCCTTCAAGCTGACCCGGCGCGTGGTCGTGCCCGTGACCGCCGAATTCACCGCCCCGGGCCCCCGTACCGTCGTCATGCGCATCACCGAGGGCGAGGGCGAGGGATCCGTCGTCGAAACCCACGCCACGCCGCTGGGAACCGCACGCGACGGCCGCCCCCGCACCCTCGTCACCGAGGCGGTCATCGCCGCCTCCGAGCGGCCCGGCTTCACCCTCGCCCGTACCGCGGCCCCCCTGCTGCGCCCCCTCGTGCGCCGCGCGGCGGGCCGCCTGTGGCAGGACGACCTCGCCTACGCGGAGCGCCGCTGGGACCTGCGCAGCACGGGCCGCTTCCCCGGCTGAGGCGGCGGCGCGCGGCCCGCCCGCCGCCCGAGCCGTCACCGCTCGCGGGCCGCCGGCCAAGGAGCCGTCACCGCTCGTGGGTTCCCGCCCGAGCCGTCACCGCTCGCGGGCCGGCTCCCGCCCGAGGCCCGCCAGCACCCGGCCCGCCGCCGAACGGCCCCGCGACGGCACCGTCCACAGCGTCTCGCCCCGCACGCCCCACCGCTCCAGCAGGGCGTTCGCCGCCATGAACCCGCTGGTGGCCGCCCGTTCCATCAGCGCCACGGGCAGCCCCGTACGCACCAGGTCGCCGGCGACCACGACACACGCGTCCCCCGTGCGTACGGCGGGCCGGTCCCGGTAGCCGCCGACGGTGAACAGCGGGCAGTCCGCGCGCCACTCGTGCCGCGCGTCGACGATCTCGGCGCCCGCCGTCTCCGGGTACACCTCGCGCAGTTGCCGCACCAGCCGCGCCTCCACCTCGGGGCGCCGCTCCGCCGCGTCGACGGCGTACGCGTGCAGTTCCACCACCGAGCCGCCCGTCCGCAACGCCCAGCGGTGCGCCTCGCCCTCCCACCGGTCCAGGACGCTCACGTTGTCGAGGCCGCCGAAGCCGCTCGTGCCGAGGAAGCCCTGGCGGCCGGCCGCCACGGGACGCGACAGCCACAGGCGCGACACCAGGAACGGCGGCGCCGTCCGCAGCCCGTCGACCCGGGCCCGCCACGCCGGGTCCACCAGCTGCGGGGACGCGCCGACCACCTCCCGCAGCCCGCCGGTGTCCAGGGCCAGCACCACCCCGTCGTACCGTTCGGCCGAGGCTTCCGCGACGACCTCCACCCGGTCCTCGCCGACGGGAGCCACCCCGCGGACCGCCGCGCCCGTACGGATCTCCACGCCGAGGCCGTCCAGGTGCCGGGCCAGCGGGTCCCACAAGGCCTGCGGGAAGGGCTCGCGCGGCACATCGAAGAGCAGTCCCTCGCTGGAGCCGAGGAAGTAGATGTGGAACATCAGCACCAGTTCCGCGGCGGAGAAGGTCGCCGGATCGGCGAAGAAGCTCCGCGAGAACACCTCGAAGGCCAGGTGGTGCGCCGCCTCGGGGAAGCGGATCGAGGCCAGGAAATCCGTGGCACTGACCCCGTCCAGGGACTCGTACACCTCCGGGACGCCCACGTCCAGAAGGGGCAGGGCGGCCCGCGCGTTCATCCGCCCCAGATCCCGCCAGCCGAAGGACGGGCTCCGCGCGACGAAACCGAGGGCGCTGAGCGGCGGCGTGCGCGGCACGCGCGCGAAGCTGTCCTGCCCGCCGTCGCGGTGGCGCAGCGGGTAGTCCGGCAGTCCCGTCAGGCCGTGCAGGCCCGGGTCGGTGCGGCGCAGCAGGGCGCGCAGGTTGTAGTACTGCCGGAAGAAGGCGTGGAAGCCCCGGCTCATCGTCACCTCCGAGCCGTCGGCCAGGCGCGTCCCCCACCCCGCCAGCCGGCCGCCCAGCTGCGCGTCCCGCTCGTACAGGACGACCCGTACGCCGCGCTCGGCGAGCACCGTCGCCGCCGCCAGCCCGGCGATGCCCCCGCCCACCACGGCCACCCGCGGGCCGACGCCCTCGATCTCGGAGCGGCCGGGTCGGGCGCCGACGCGCCGGGCCCGCCGGTCGCGGCCCGGGTAGGCCCCGTTCACGCGGCGACCCGTCCGACGAAGGTGTGGGTGATCCCGGTCTGCCACCCCGGCAGCGGCAGTGCCCGCACGTCCGTGAAACCGGCGGCGCGCATCCGGGCGGCGAACGCCGGCGCGGTGTCGAAGCCGAGCACACTGCGCCACAGGTGCTCGTACAGTCCCGCGTCCCCGCCCGCCCGGCCGAGCGGCATGATCACCGCCCGGCACACGGCCGTCCACAGCGCCCGGTGCACCGGCTTCCCGCTGAGCGCGTACTCGTGCACGGCGATCCGCCCGCCCGGCGCCATCCGGGCACGCACGGCGGCCAGGGTGCGGTCCGGGTCGGGCACGTTGCGCAGGAGGTAGGCGGCGAAGACGGCGTCGAACGGCCCGTCGACGCCGGCCTCGCCCAGCCGGTCGGCCGACGCCTCGACGAAGCGGACCCCCGTCGGCCATGTCTTGGCGGCGGCCCGCTCCAGCATGCCCGCCGAGGCGTCCACCCCGGTGATGTCGGCCCGGCGCGCGGCCGACAGCAGCGCGGCCGTCGACGCGCCGGTCCCGCAGCCCAGGTCCAGGACCCGGGCGCCGCGGCCCTCGTCCGGCAGGCCGAGCCTGCGCGCGGAGCGGCGCAGATGCCCGTGGTAGCCGGGACTCGCCGCGACCAGCAGGTCGTAGCGTGCCGCGGCACGGTCGAAGGCAACCGACAGGGCCTCGTCGCGCAGCAGTGACATGTCAGCCTTTCAACGGCGTCCCGGCACCGCGGCCGGGACGGTTCGGGGAAGCAGCGGCAGTTCGAGCAGCGACCGCAGCATGGGGACGACAGGGGTGCGCAGACCGATCCCCAGGTCCTCGAAGGGCGAGGTCGCCCCGTCCAGGAACCGCAGGACCCGCTCGGCCGGCACGGAGGAGAAGAGGTGGGCGAAGAACGGCCCGCCGGCGACCCGGCCGGTGTCCAGCGCCCGCAGCAGCACCGCGTCCATCGCCCGGGCCCGCCGCCCGTGCACGGCCGGCACCCGGGCGGGGGAGCGTCCCGCGCGCACCGCCCCGGCCAGCTGGCGGCTCTGGCGCTGGATCGCCGCGAAGGTGTATCCCGTCGACGGCCGGGTCGCCCCGCCGGCGGTTCCGATGAGGAAGACCCGTCGCCCGGCGCGGCGCGGGAAACGGCCGTCGCTCATCGGGATCACCCCCTGCTCGCGCTCTCCCACGGTGTAGTCGCCGAGGCCGAGGGCCGTCGCGCAGTAGTCGCGCAGCGCGCGCTCGTAGGCCGCGTCGTCCAGGACGGCGGGTGAGAACTCCGTGTACTCGACCAGCGCCTCGTACCGGCTGAGCGGCAGGACGTACCCGAAGGCGAGGCCGCGGGACGGCTGGGGCACCCGGAAGTCCATCAGGGTCGCCGCGCCCGGATCGAAGGCAGGCGCGGGCGTACGCACGAACCATCCCGTGAAGTGCTGGAGCAGCGTGGTCCGGGCGGCGGGCAGCAGCCGCGGTGGCCGCGAGTCGAAGACGAGCCCCGACCGGAGCACCGAGGGAGCCCCCGACGCGTCGCGGCCGCGGACCAGCGCCGCGCCGCCGGCGTCGTGGACCGACTCCACCGCCGTCCGCCGCACCTCCACCCCGTACCCGGCGAGCCGCTCCGCCATGGCCGCCTCGAACCGGTCGGAACGCAGCATCTTGTACCTCAGCGGCCCCAACGGCCGCTCGATCACGGCGCCGTCCGGGCCGTGGACGCGCAGCCGGTCCCAACTCGCCGCCAGCAGGCCGTCGTACGGCCCCGCGCCGGCCTCCCAGTAGCACCAGGTCCGCGAGGGGGACCGCAACGGCCCCGGCGGCGCCTCGACCACGAGCACGCGCGGCGCCGGCCCGCCTCCGGCCCGCGGCGCGGCGAGCTCGACCGCCAGGGACAGCCCGGCCGCCCCCGCGCCCACCACGGTCACATCAGCGTCCCAGCTCACCCCGGCCTCCCGCCCCGCGCGCCAACGGTCCCTCTTCCGCGCCGGGCCCGCCGGCGGATGCAGGCGACGGCCGGCTTCCGTCCGGTCACGGCGTGAGGGTCTGCTCGGTCCAGACCGTCTTCCCCGCGGCGTCGTAGCGTGTGCCCCATCTCTGCGCCAGCTGGGCGACGATGAACAGGCCGCGGCCGCCCTCGTCGACGGTGCGGGCGTGCCGCAGGTGCGGGCTGGTGGCGCTCGTGTCGTGGACTTCGCACGTGAGCGTGCGGTCCTTGATGAGGCGCAGCCGCAGCGGCGGGGTGCCGTAGCGGAGCGCGTTGGTGACCAGCTCGCTGACGATCAGTTCGGTGGCGGCCGCGGTGTCGCCGTCCACCTCCCACTCCTCCAGCGTCCGGGACGCGAGCGCGCGGGCGGTGGCGGCCTCGGTGAGCCGGTCGCCGAGGAGCCAGGTGGCCGCGGCGGAGGCGGGGAAGGCGTGGGCGCGCGCGAGCAGGAGGACCGCGTCGCCGTCGCCGCGGGGGTCGAGCGTGTACAGGGCGTCGTCGCACAGGTCCTGCAGGGACCGGTCGGAACGGGCGAGGACATCGTGGAGCGGGCCCGGGGCGCTCTGCGCGGAGGCGCTCAGGAACCGGGAGGTCGGGAGGGCGAGGGTGCTGCCCTCGGCGAGCTCCACGGTCGTGGTGGCGAAGGGCCAGCCCTCGGCGCTGCCCAGGGGCGGCCCGACGCTGATGTCCGCGCAGGTCGGGGCGCCGTGGGGAGCGACGACCACCGGCGGCGCGCTGTGGCCGGCGGAGGCGAAGGTGCAGACGCGGTTGAACGGGTCGTAGACCGCGTAGAGGCAGCTCGCGGACAGCGGCCGCTGGTACATCGGGTCACCGGCGGGGAGCGCCGCGCGCTCGGCCGCGAGGGAGACCGTCGTGTCGTTGACGCGCGCCAGCAGCTCGTCCGACTCCAGGTCCAGGGCCGCCAGGGAGCGCACGACGGTGCGCAGCTGGCCCATCGCGGTCGCCGTGTGGATGCCCTGCCCGGCCACGTTGCCGACGACCAGGGCCGTACGTGCGCCGGACAGTGCGATCGCGTCGAACCAGCCTCCGCCCCCGCCCCCGTCGGCGCCCGGGACGTGCAGGTGCGCCGTCTCCACGGTGCTCTGCCGCGAGGGGTGGCGGGGCAGCAGGTGGCGCTGGACCGTCGCGGCGACGGTGTGCTCACTCGTGAAGCGGCGGGCGTTGTCGACACACAGCGCCGTATGGGCGCTCAGGTCCCGGACCAGGCCGAGATCGTCCTCGGCGTAGGGACGGGAACGCCCGGTGCGGTAGAGGCTCACCAGGCCCAAGGCACTCCCGCGCAGCGCCAGGGGAGCCACGAGCAGGGAGTGGGCGCCCGCGGCACGGATCGCGGCCGCCCGGTCCGGGTCGGCCTCCAGCCAGGGGGTGTCGCCGCTGAGCGCGACCAGCCGCGGCCGCAGGTCGGCCAGGGCCTGGGTGAAGGGGGTGGGGGACTGGAGGCTGCGCACATCGCCCACCGGATGGGCCTGCGCCTCATCCGGCCCGCCGCGCGACCGGAACGAGGCGCGCCGCAACGGCACGTCCGGGGTCGCCGGCCCCGTGGGGGGCTCCTCACCGCGCACCACCGCCTCGACCACCTCGACCACGGCGACATCGGCGAAAGCCGGCACCACGGTGTCCACCAGCTCCTGGCACGTGGCGATCACATCGAGGGTCTGCCCCACCCGCTCGCGCACCGCGTCCAGGACACGCAGCCGGGCGCGCGCCTCCTCCGCCTCCGTGACGTCGACGGCCGCGACCGCCACCCCCAGGACCGCTCCCCGTGGGTCGCTCAAGCGGAACACCGAGACCGCGTGCGTCCTCTCCCGCCCCTCGTCGAGCCGCGAACGCACCAGGCGCCCGCGCACCGGCACACCGCTCGCCAGTACCCCGCGGATCAACCCCTCCGCCTCGCCGGGCGAGCGGAGACCGGCGAACACCTCGGTGAAACGGCGCCCCAGGAGCCGCTCCGCGGGAACGTGGTGCAGGGGCTGCGTCGCGGTGTTGATCCGCACCAGCCGCAGCTCCGGATCGAGCACGTGCAGGCCCACCGGAGACTGGGTGAACAGGGCGTGGAGAACCGCCGTGTCCACGTTCCCGTTCTCGTGCCCGTTCTCGTTGTCGTTCTCGTTGTCGGGGACGGGCTGCCGCGCCCGCCGGGACGGGTCTTCGAGCCCCACAGCGACCACCTCCGCTCCCCACCCTGCCCCACGCGGCCCACCACCGGTCCCGCGCACAGCCGCGCAGTACCCCGATCAGCCCCAGGGCCGGTGGTGGCGGTGGCGGCGGTGGTGGCCGTCGGATCGCCGCCCGGGGCATGCAGGACCGTACGGGGCATGAAAGACCGTGCAGGCGGAAAGGCGCCAGGGTATGGGGACACCGGCGAGGCGGGCGGCCGTCGAGGGCCGCTTCCGCCACCGTGGAGCCGAACTGGTGTATGACGACGCCGGGATCGGGCCGCTGGCCGTGTACGCGCACGGCGGACTCGCCAGCCAGGCGCTTGAGCAGCGGATGGACCTGTTCGACTGGACGCCCGTCCTCCGGGCGGGCCGGCGCCTGGTCCGCTACGACGCCCGCGGACACGGCCGCTCCACGGGCCGCCCCGTGGACGAGGACTACACCTACCCCTCGCTCGCCGACGACCTGCTGGGCCTCCTCGACCACCTGGGCACCGCGGAGGCCGTGGACGCCATCGGCGCCTCGATGGGCTGCGGAACCTGCCTGCACGCCGCCGTCCTGGCACCGGACCGCTTCTCCCGGCTGGTGCTGCTCCTCCCGCCGACCGCCTGGTCGACCCGGGAGCCGTACGCCCGCGCCAATCGGGCCGCGGCCGACACCGTCGAACGGCACGGGGCGGCGGCCTGGCTCAGTGCCCGGGGAGAACGGCCGCGCCCCGCCGTGGTCGCCGACGTCCCCGACCTCCCGCCCGCGCCGCCGGAGCCGCTCCTGCCGTCCGTGCTGCGCGGGCTGGCCCGCTCGGACCTTCCCCCGCCCGCCGTGCTCGTCGCGTTGCGCTGCCCGGTCCTGATCCTGACCTGGGCGGACGACCCCGGCCACCCCGTCTCGACGGCTGCCGCCCTCGCCGACTGCCTGCCGGACGCCGAGCTCCACGTCTCCCGGACCCGCGCCGACGTACGGACCTGGGGCTCGCGCATCGCGGACTTCCTCACCGCCCTCCCCGCCCGGACCCGGGGCGACGCCAGGGTCCCGCCCGGGGCGGGAGGCCCCGGCCTCCCGCGCGCGAGTGGGGCGCCGGGGGCGGGGCAAGCGGAAGGCGAAGGGCGGAGAACCGCACCGTCCCACCCCGCGCGCAAGGAGAGTGCCATGAACAGCGCCCCGCCCGAGCCCGAACTCCCGGACCGCGTTCCGGAGAAGCGCGACGCCGTCACCCCCGACCTGCCGCCGCTCGGCCCGACCGCCCCGGACCTTCCGGTCGCCGCGAAGGACCGGGCCGCCGGGGACGACCCCGAGGACGGCAAGGGCGAGCAGGCCCCCGCCGAGGGCGCCCCGGACGAGGCGGCCCCGGACGAGGCGGCCGGAGGGAACGACGCCGGCGAGAAGGGGGAGCGGCCCGCCGCCGGGCCGGGGAACGAGACGCCGCAGGAACCGACCGACTGACCCGCGGACCGGGGCCGGGCCGCCTCCGCCCGTACCTCCGTTCATCCGAATGGCCTAACGGGATCGCGCCACCGTCGCCGACCCGGCGGGCCGCTCCTCCCCTCGCGCACGGCCCGGGCGGCGCCCGGATCGCCGCACCGAACACCCCCGCGCGGTCCGCCGCCGCCCGGCGCGGTGCGGGGGAGCGGGCCTCCCCGAGCGGCGTTACGTTGGTCGCTCCGAAGATCGCCGACGGCCGCATGCGGGGCCCGACTCGGGGCAGTCGCAGCCTGTCGTCAGTGGAAGCGGTGTGCACGGCGCGTGCCGCGTTCGATCCCGGAGGTACGCGATGTCCAGTACGGCCCTGACCTCGGGAAGGCTGCCCGGCCGCTTGCTCGCCCTCCCGAACGTCTACCGCCCGCAGGCGGACACCCGCCTCCTCGCCGCGGCACTCGCCCACGAGGAGCTGGGGCCCCGTACGGACGTCCTGGAGATCGGCACCGGTACCGGCGCCCTGGCCCTGCACGCCGCGCGCAGGGGCGCCGCCGTCACCGCGGTCGACGTGTCGTGGTCCGCGGTGGTCACGGCGCGGATGAACGCCCTGCTCCACCGCGTCCCGCTGCGCGTCCTGCACGGCGACTTCGCGGTACGGACCGCCGACCGCCGGTTCGACCTGGTGGTGTCGAACCCGCCGTACGTGCCCGCTCCCGGGGCCCGGCTGCCCTCACGCGGCCCCGAGCGGGCCTGGGACGCGGGGCACGACGGCCGCACGGTCATCGACCGGATATGCGCCACCGCTCCGGCGCTCCTGCGCCCCGGCGGTGCTCTGCTGATGGTGCACTCGGGCATGTGCGGACCCCAGACGACCGTGGACCGGCTGACCGAGGCCGGCCTGTCGGCCGAGGTCACCGCGAAGGCCTCCGTCCCCTGGGGACCCGTCCTGCGGTCGCGACGGGCGTGGCTGGAGCAGCAGGGCCTCGCCGGCGAAGCCGAGCAGTGGGAGGAACTGGTGGTCATCCGTGCCCAGAACCTCTGACGCCGCCCCACGCAACAACCGAGCGACCCGGCCGGCCGGCCGAGGACAGGAACCCGTGATGCCCCCTCGCACCACCCCCCGCCCGAACCCGGCGGGCACCGCGTCATGACGCCCCGCGACGAAGGCCCCGACCCCGCCCACCGCCGGCCCGCAGGGGTCGGCGACACGACGGTGGAGGGCCTGGGCTCGCTGTCCAAGGCCCTGGAGACGGTCGAACGGGCCCGCGGCCACCTCTACGGATTCCATCAGCTGACGGGGACGGCCGACCTGGAGCTGGACCGTGCGGTCAAGCTGCTGCGGGATGCCGGCCACGGGGACTGGGCGGACCGCATCGAGCGCGAGGTCCTGGGGCGCAACGTCATCCCCGGCCACTGGACCTTCCAGATCGTGGAGGCGTACAACCGCACCTACTACGAGCCGTTCCGGGACATCGAGCGGCAGGCACTGCACGACCTGGCCGACGGCAAGGACCACCTCTACGAAGCGGAAATGAAAGAAGCCCGCCGCACCACCGGCCACCCCGACCACACGGCCGGCCCGTAGTCCCGGGCGCCGCGACACGGCTCTCCGGGAGTCGCTGAGCGAGCGGATGGTCTCTCAGTCGGACTCGGCGTGACCCAGGAGAAGCCGTCACCAGCTTCGGTGCACGGTTGCCTTACCGCCGGTCACCAGGCTGGCCGGCGGAACGTCGTCGGCCACGACCGCGCCGGCGGCGACCACGGCGTCACGGCCGATGCTGACGCCGGGCAGGATCGTGGCACCGGCACCGATCCACACATTCTCCGCCACGTCGATGGGCGCGCCGGTGAGGTACAGCCGCCGCTCCTCGGGATCAACCGGGTGGCCGCTGGTGATGAACGTGACCTTCGGTCCGATCATCACGCGCTCGCCGATTCGGATGCCGGCATAGTCCAGGAACGTGCAGTTCTGGTTGATGAAGACGCGCTCGGCGAGGTCGAGGTTCAGGCCGTGGTCCGTGTAGAAGGGCGGATAGATCGTGACTCTCGGCGGCAGCGGCCTGCCGAGGATCGCCGCGAACAGTTCGGCCTTGCCCGCTTCGTCGTCGAAAGGCAGGACGTTCAGGCGGGAGGTGAGCTCGGTGACCCGCAGGACCCTCTCCGACATGGCCCGGAACTCGGCGCTGTGAATGCGCATGAGACGGTCGCTGGACATGCCGTGGTCCTCTCTCGATCGCCGACACGGCCGGATGCGCGTCGCCACCGGGGTGTGCATGCCGGCCGGCTCGATTACCCGGCACGATCCCCACTCGCTGGTCGCGCATTCTGGCACGGTCACCACGTACGGACACACCCCCGACGCCAGCCGGCCGGTCCCCACCCCGCCGGCCGACGGGATCACGGCAGGATCTCGACGTATCCGTCGGTTCCGTGCACACGGATCCGCTGCCCGTCCCGGATCATCCGGGTGGCCTGCTCCACGCCCACGACGGCCGGCAGGCCGTACTCCCGGGCGATCACCGCGCCGTGCGTCATCAGGCCGCCCACCTCCGTCACCAGGCCCGCGATCCCGACGAACAGCGGCGACCAGCTGGGATCCGTGAACGCCGTGACGAGGATGTCGCCCGCTTCGAGGTCGGCGTCCGCCATGTCGAGGACGACGCGGGCCCTCCCCTCGACAGTCCCCGCGGAGACCGGTACGCCGACCAGGGACCCGGCCGGCACGTCGTCCCGCCGGTACGCCCCGGTGACGGCCTCGCCGTCCGAGGTGAGCACCCGGGGCGCCGAGAGGGCGTGGTACGACCGGAACTCCTCCTTGCGCCGCTCGACGAGCCGGGCATCCACCCGCTGGGAGCGCACGGCCTCGTGGAGTTCCTGGAACGTGAGGTAGAAGACGTCCTCCTCCTCGGCGACCACGCCCGCCAGCACCAGGCGGCCGGCCTCCGCCAGCAGGGCCTGCTTGTAGACGAAGTACCGGCTGACGATGCCGTACTTCGGGTACTCGCGGTACCCGATGAAGGTCCTGACCCGGTCGATCATCCGCTTCGTCTCGGCCGCCTTGAGGTCACCGTCCGGCAGTTCCCGCAGCCGTGACAACACGTCATGTTCCTTCGCCCGCGCCTTCTGCCGTCCCTCCTCGAAGCGCCGCCCGGCGGCGCCCGGCCCGAAGTTCCTGACGTTGTCGAGGATCACGGGCACGAGCGTCGCGGGGCGCTCGCGCCAACGCGGCCTCGTGATGTCGATCTCCCCGACGCAGCGCATCCCGTACCGGTCGAGGTACGACTCCAGGGCGGCGCGTGCTTCGGCGCCGCCCGCGAGCTCCGCCAACCCGTCCAGGAAACCGTCGTCCCCGACGCCCTGCAGGAACGCCACCACCTCGGCGTGCGGACGGATGACGTCCGCGACGTCGAGCAGGGCCAGCCCCATCTCCGACGTGATGTTGCCGGGGGCGGACAGCGTGAGCGTATCGGCCGCGTTCTTCTCGCCCAGCCACTCATGCAGCCTGTCGTTCAGCCACCACGTGGCCTCCATCCCCGCCATGATCGCCTGGAAGTTCAACGGGTCGCCGAGTCCCCGCTTGTGCTCCTCGAAGGCTTCCAGCAGGAAGTCGAACAGTGCCGGTCCGCTCTTCGACCGGATGTCGCGCTCCAGCGCGGCGACGGATGCCCGGCTGCGCTCGACCAGCTCGGTGACGAGGGCCGGATCCGGGTCCACGGGCGCGGAGGCACCGCCCGCCGGTGGCGCGGCGGGATCCGCGTCCGGGAGCGGGGAGAGGAAGCCGTCGCGGTCGAGGACGGTCTCCAGCGCGTCCCTGATCAGCGGATCGGCCTTCCCCATGGCGTCCAGGAGTGCAACCCGGCTCGCGGGCGAGGCCAGGCGGCGGGTGACGTCGACGAACAGCCTCCCGCCGGCCTCGACCATCGGCACCAGGGCCGTCAGCTGCCACATGGAGAGTCCCAGGGGCTTCATGGGGTCGGTCATCATCTGCCCGTGGCCGACGGAGACATAGACGCGGTTCTCCGCGGCGCCGGCCCCGCCGGCCCCGCCGGCCGAAACAGGGACGGGGACGGGGAAGAGCGTTGTGATCGGCCGGCTCTGCACGATCTGGAAGCCGTCGTCGGCCAGGCACCATTCGATGTCCTGCGGGCGGCCGAAGTGCGCTTCGATCCGCCGCCCGAGCCGCACGAGCGCCACGGCCTGCGCATCCGTCAGCGCCGGCTGCTGCTGGAGCCGCGCGTCGACCGCCACCTCCTCCGTGCCGCCGTCCGGCAGGGCGTGGACGGCCCGCTTCTTGACGGCGATCGACTTGGCGACGACTTCGCCGTCCCGCACCGTGAAGACGTCCGGATCGACCAGCCCGGAGACCAGGGCCTCGCCGAGGCCGAAGCCGGCGTCGACAGCGGCTGTCTTCCGGTTGCCCGTGACGGGGTCGGCCGTGAACAGGATGCCCGCCGCGTGCGGGAAGACCATCCGCTGCACGACCACGGCCATGTCGACCGTCCGGTGGTCGATGCCGTTGCGCCGGCGGTAGGTCACGGCCCGTTCCGTGAACAGAGAGGCCCAGCACCGGCTGATGTGCTGGACGACGGCCGCCGGACCCACGACGTTGAGGTACGTGTCCTGCTGGCCGGCGAAGGAGGCCGTCGGCAGGTCCTCCGCCGTCGCGCTGGACCGGACAGCGCAGGCCGTGCGGGTGCCGAGCCGGGCGAGCGCGCGGGTGACCGACTCCGCGAGATCCGCCGGGACGGGGATCCCCTCGACGGTCCGGCGGATCCGCGCGCTGAGCGTACGGACCGCCTCCCGGTCGTCCGGGTCCAGGCGTGACAGCTGATCGAGCTGTTCGTCCAGGGAGGGCGCTCCCGCCACGATCCGGCGGTAGGCAGCGGTCGTCACGCAGAACCCCTCCGGGACACGGATCCCCTCGATCCGCGACAACCCGCCCAGGTGAGCACCCTTGCCGCCGACGACCGCCACCTGCGTCTCGTCGACCTCTCGCAGATCCAGCACGTACCGCTCGCTCATCGCGACACCTCCGGGGCAACCGTGGTCCGTCGGGCCGCCGTCTCCCGTCGCCCCGCACCGGCCGGCCGCATCCTCGGCGCCCCGGTCCGGCGCATCCGCACGCTGGGTCCTACCCGCGGTCCCACCCGCGGTCCCACCTCTCGGCGTCCCTCGTCCGTCGACAGCAACACACGCACGTCGTGCCCTCATTTCCGCAGGTTGTGGCCTCGGCCGACGATTCTGCGCCGTGACGGGGGCCTTGCCGCAAGCCCCCCGGTGCGCTATACCTTGAGAGTGGCAAGGAGACGTCTCTCCTTGCCTTTGCTTGTTTCTGCGTCCGACGAGGCTGCCGGCGGCGGCCCGAGGCGGCCAGAAGCCGTTGCCGTACCGGTCATGGAGTCTGCCGATCGACCGGGTGATCGCGCGAGCTTTGCCCGGCACGAGAGCAGAGCCTGGCGGCACACGGGGAAAATCCAGGGGAGCGGACGGCCGCGCGCTGCTACGGTCGGGCGCCATGAGCTGGCTTCCCGATGACTTCGTCCACCCCGTCCTGATACCGCTGCCGGGCGGCGGTCATCACCTACGGCCGATCCGGGAGGCGGACACCCCGCTCGACTACCCGGCTGTGATGGGTTCGCGCGAGCGGCTGTGGACCATCTTCGGCCCGGCCTGGGGCTGGCCCGCGGCCACCATGACCTACGAGGCCGACCAGGCCGACCTGTTGCGGCACGAGAAGGAGATCGCCGCGCACCAGTCCTTCAACTACGCGCTGTTCGACGCGGCGGAGACCGAACTGCTGGGCTGCGTCTACATCGACCCGCCGGAGAGGGCCGGCGCGGACGGCGAGATCTCCTGGTGGGTGGTGGACGAGCTGGTGGGCGGCAAGGTCGAGCAGGCCCTCGACGCGCTGGTGCCGCAGTGGATCGCCGCCGACTGGCCGTTCGAGCAGCCGCGCTTCCTCGGCCGCGAGATCTCCTGGTCGGACTGGCTCGCCCTGCCGCGGCATCCCGACGCGTAAGTGGGGGTTACCCGTACCGATCTGCAAGTCTGTCGGCCGAACGGGGTCGAGCCGGTGACTGCGGTGGTCTCCGTGCGTGGAGGCAGGGCCTCTTGGTAGCTCGATGGACGTTTACGCCAACAGGCTGTTCAGAAGGCCCTGTTGGGCCAGTGTGCAGTGATCAACATCGACAAGTTTTGATGTCGATAGCGTGTGCGATTGAGGATCGCGGGGGCTGCTTCATAATCCAGCTGTGGACATATCGACCGAAGCTGGAACCCCGTCAGCGCCTCGTGACGCAGCTCCGGCGCTTCGGGCGACGGCCGTTCATGCGCTCCTCGACAGCACGGGAGTGGAAATCGTCGGGTGAGCCCAGGAGTGCCGTCAGTGTGGTCTGTACGTGACGCCGGTTGGCACTTGTCGTTCTCGCCGTAGTTGTTCCGATGGTCTTTGACGTAGCTCAGCCGCTTCTTCTCCTGGGGTGTCTTGCGCTTCACCCTGGGCCTCCTCCGGCTCCCAGGAGCGCCAGAGTAGCCATGTGCGGGCGTGTCGGCCGCGCCGTTTCTGGGCGCCGGACGGCAAGTGAATTCTGCGCCAGAACGGTGCGGACCTTGGCAGACGGTCTGCACACGGTTCCGCCGCTACGCGGTCGACGGGATGTTCACCCTGGCCCTGCAGGATTCGGGCCCACGCGCTTACGGGCGGCGTCACTTAGGGTCTTGGGATGATCCAGCCTCTTACCGGGCCTCCGACGTGGAGGCATCCTCTCGCCGCGTTCGTGATGATATGTGTCGTGTCTGCCTGCTGGTACGGACTGCAGCCGGTCCCGCAGGGGTGCGTTCTGCTGCATGGAGGGGGGACCAGTTGGCAGGAGGCGTACAAGCAGGCCGTCGAGTCGGGCCTGTGCGAGGAGCCGGCGCGTTGGAGGACGTGGATCGAGTGATCCGTTCGAAGCCGACCTCGATGACTCGAAAGGCGCGTTCTGCGGATCCGGCGATCGCGCATACGCACGGCGGGGGGTCAGGGCCGGATTCGAACCGGCGTCATCCCCTCCTGGCAAGAGGGCGCGTCGACCTCTGCGCTACCTGGCCCCCCGCCGCGGTGACACCAGAGTAAGCCACGCCGCTGCGCAAGATCCGCTCGGGCAGTGAGGTGGATTCCGTGGCCTTCTCGCGGAGGCCCGCGTCGGCGAGGGGCACGACCGACGCTCACGCCGGGTCCGGTTCGAGTCCGGCCAGGCGCAGCAGCAGGGACTTCACTTCGGTGGCTGCCAGGCGGTCGTTCACGGCGTGGGGGGTGGAGCACAGGACGAGCGGGCCTTCCTCGTCGTTCGCGGGGAGGCGCCCGTGGCTGCCGCGGACGGGTGAGGGGTCCAGGGGTACGACGGCGAGGCGGTAGCGCATGCCGAGTTTCTTGCGTGCCAGGGCGCCGGCGGCCCGGAGTCGCACCAGGGGGTCCTCGGGGTCCATGAACAGTTCGGCGGGATCGTAGCCGGGTTTGCGGTGGATCTCGACGAGCTGGGCGAAGTCGGGGGCGCGGGCGTCGTCGAGCCAGTAGTAGTACGTGAACCAGGCGTCCGGGTCGGCGACGGCGACGAGTTCGCCCGAGCGGGGGTGGTCGAGCCCGTAGGCCTTCTTGCCGTCCTCGTCGAGCAGTTGCTCGATACCGGGCAGCCCAGCGAGGGCCTCGCGGGTGGCCTCCACGTTCTCCTGTCTGGGCACGTAGACGTGGGCGATCTGGTGGTCGGCCACGGCGAAGGCGCGGGAGGCGGCCGGGTCGAGGTACTCCATGCCGTCCTGGGTGTGGACTTCCAGGAGCCCGGCCCGGCGTAGGGCGCGGTTGATGTCGACGGGGCGGCTCACCCTGGTGATGCCGTACTCGGACAGGGCCACGACCGTGCGTCCCTCGCGCCGTGCGTCGTCGAGGAGGGGGCCGATGACGGTGTCGAGCTCGGCGGCGGCCCGGTGGGAGCGCGGGTCGTCGGGGCCGTAGCGCTGGAGGTCGTAGTCGAGGTGCGGCAGGTAGCAGAGGGTGAGATCCGGACGCCGGGTGCGCATGATGTGCCGGGTGGCCTCGGCGATCCAGCGGCTGGAGACGATGTCCGCGCCCGGGCCCCAGAAGTGGAAGAGGGGGAAGGTGCCGAACTCCTCGGTGAGTTCGCGGTGCAGGGCGGGGGGCCGGGTGTAGCAGTCGGGCTCCTTGCGGCCGTCGGCGTAGTAGACGGGGCGCGGCGTGACGGTGATGTCGGTGTCGGCGCCCATCGCGTACCACCAGCAGATGTTGGCGACGGTGTACCCGGGCCAGGCGCGGCGGGCGGTGTCCCAGAGCTTGTCCCCGGCGACGAGGCCGTTGTGCTGGCGCCACAGCAGTACCTCGCCGAGTTCCCGGAAGTACCAGCCGTTGGCGACAACGCCGTGCTCCGACGGAAGCGTGCCGGTGAGAAAGGTGGACTGGGCGGTGCAGGTGACGGCGGGCAGGACCGTGGTCAGCGGTGCCCGGGAGCCGGTGGCGGCGAGCGCCCGCAGGTTCGGCATGTGGGTGAGGAGCCGGGGGGTGAGGCCGACGACGTCCAGGACGAGAAGCGGAGTGGGACGCTGGATGCCGGGCACGGCGGGGGAGCCGGTCGTGTCGGGGACGCCGGTCGTGTCGGGGACGCCGGTCGTGTCGGGGGTGCCGGTCGTGTCGGGGGTGCCGGTCGTGTCGGTCATGGCAGTTCCTTGAGCCCGAGGTCGGTCAGGAGGTCGCGGGCCAGAGCGAGTTCCGCGGCGATGCCGTGGGCGAGCTGGGCGCGGGTGACGGGCCGCATCCCGGGTGGGAGGGCCTGCCAGGTGTACGTCTCGACCTCCAGGTGGCGGGTACGGGGGACGGGGCCGCCCACGAGGAGTGCCAGGGTGTCCTTGAGTACCGGGAGGGTGGAGGTCAGCGGGGGTGCGGGCCGGGCGTGCAGGGGGACGTGGAAGTGGGAGCGCCAGGGGCTCGCATCGGGCAGGGCCGGTCCTGAGACGGCCTCGTCGAGGTCGTCGGTGCCGCGCAGTCCGTCGGGGGTGAGGGTGCGGGTCTGGTGGAGGAAGCGGGGTTCGGCGAAGGCGGCCAGCGCGTCGCGTACCTCGGGGAGGTGCGGGTGCTCGGCGTGCAGGGCGGCGGAGAGCTGGGCTTTGGGGATGGTGACGCCCGCCGCGTCCAGGGCGGCCAGTGCGGTGTCCGGGTCCTCGAAGGAGGTGGCGAGGTGGCAGGTGTCGACGCAGACGCCGATGCGGTGCGGGGCGCCGACGGCGGTGAGGGGCGCGATCGCGTCGGCCGTGGTCTCGATGACGCAGCCGGGCTCGGGTTCGAGGGCGGCCCGGATCGATTTGCCCGTCAGCTCCTCCAGAGCGTCCAGGCGTGCGGCGAGCGTGGTGAGGGCGTCCCGCGCCGCCGCGGCCCGGGTCGCGTCGAATCCTCCGCGCCAGGCGAGCGGCAGGGTGGAGATCGTTCCCTCGGTGACGTCGTCGGGCAGGAGAGCGGTGAGGAGGCGGGCGAGATCGGTGGTGTACGCGAGGCGCTCGGGTTCGGCCCAGTCCGGCCTGTACACCCGGTACTTGACCTCGTTCCGGCCGAAGCCGGCGTAGGGGAAGCCGTTGAGGGTGACGACCTCCAGTCCGCGGCGGTCCAGCTCGGCCCGTAGGCCGCGCAGCGCCCCGGGATCGTCGACCAGGGCGCGGGAGGCGGTCCTGGCGAGCCACAGGCCGATGCCGAGCCGGTCCCGCCCCAGCCGCCGGCGGACGGGCTCGCAGTGGTCGCGCAGTTGGGCCAGGACTCCGTCGAGCGTCTCGGCGGGATGCACGTTGGTGCAGTAGGAGAGGTGGACGACGGACCCGTCGGGGTGGCGGAAGCGCATCGGTGGCCCCCTCATTCCCCGCCGCGGAGAACGGAGTTGCCCTCGTGCGGGCTCCCGGCCGCTGCGACGTCGAGATGCAGGCGGCCGCTGAGCCCGTAGAAGGAGACGGGGTTGCGCCACAGGACCCGGTCGACGTCGTTCTCGTCGAACCCGGCGGCGAGCATCGCCTCACCGACCCGGCGGGTCTTCAGGGGGTCGCTCCGCCCCCAGTCCGCGGCCGAGTTGACGAGGATCTGCTCCGGCCCGTACGTCTTCAGGAGGGCGACCATGCGGTCCTCGTCCATCTTGGTGTCCGGGTAGACGGAGAATCCGAGCCAGCAGCCGCTGTCCTTGGCCTCCCTGACCGTCGTCTCGTTGAGGTGGTCGAGGAGGACGTGCCCGGGGTCGACCGCGGACTCCCGGACGACGTCGATCGTGCGGCGCAGGCCGGTGAGTTTGTCCCGGTGGGGGGTGTGGACGAGCGCGGGCAGGGTGTGGTCGGCGGCGAGCTGGAGCTGGGCGGCCAGGGCGGTGTCCTCGGCGGGGGTCATGGAGTCGTAGCCGATCTCGCCGACGGCGACGACGGAGTCTTTGACGAGGTAGCGGGGCAGGGCGTCCAGCACCGGGGCGCAGCGCGGGTCGTTCGCCTCCTTGGGGTTGAGGGCGATGGCGCAGTGGTGGGCGATGCCGTACTGCGCGGCCCGGTAGGGCTCCCAGCCGAGGAGGCCGTCGAAGTAGTCGAAGAAGCTGGCCGGGGAGGTGCGCGGCTGGCCGAGCCAGAAGGACGGTTCGACGAGGGCGCGGACGCCGGCGGCGTACATGGCCTCGTAGTCGTCGGTGGTGCGGGAGGTCATATGGATGTGGGGGTCGAAGATGCGCATCAGGACTCCTGGGGCTGCGGGTGCGCCCGGACCAGGGTGAGGACACGGTCCAGATCGTGGGGGATGTCGCGGCCGGCGGCCGCGCGTTCCGCGGCGTGGTCGACGAGCATGCGGGCGAGTGCGGTGTCGCCGCGGGCGCGCCGCCGCAGCCCTGCGACCGCGTCGAGGGAGACCTGGGTGAACAGGCATTTGAGGACGGCGTGCCGCCAGGAGTGCTGGTCGAGATGGGCGGCCGCGTAGGGGCCGACGGCCGCGGCGACCAGCCGGGTGTCGTTGGTACGCAGGGCGTCGTGGACGAGGGGCAGGGCGTCCGGGCCGGTGACGAGGTGGGGCAGAGCGGCGAGCACGGCCCGTCGTTCGGCGGCGCTGCCCTGGTGGTAGAGGCGCGCGAGGGCGTCCGGGGCGGGGCGGGCCTCGATGAGGAGGAGGGAGCGGACAATGCCGGCGTGCTCGTGGCCGCAGTGCCGGCCGGCGGCGGCGAAGCGCAGCTCCCAGGCGGCGGCAGGAGAGGAGGGGCCGTCCGGGGGTGTGTCGGCGGCCCGGGACGCTTCGGCCAGCGCGTCGGCCAGCCATCCGCGGGCGGTCTCGGCGAGCTGTGCGTCGAGGACGGTCCTCGGGTCGGGGAGGGCGCCTGATGCGGGGGCGGGGGTCATTCGGTCGGGGCTCCCTTCGGGGCCGAGGCGCGGAGGAACGAGAGGGAGGAGCGGGCGAGTTCGGGCCCCGCGTGGGAGTGCCGCGGCAGTTCGACGACGGTGAGTCCCTGGTAGCCGATGGAGGCGAGGGCGTCGAGGACGGGCGGGAAGTCGATCTCACCGTCGCCGAACGGGAGGTGCTCGTGGACGCCGCGGCGCATGTCCTCGATCTGGACGTGGCGCAGCCAGGGCGCGGCGGCCCGGACGCACACGTCCGGTGGCGCCGGCTCAAGGCACTGGCAGTGGCCGATGTCGAGGGTGAGGCCGAGGGAGGCGGGGTCTCCCATGGTGGTGCGCAGCCGGTGGAAGTCTTCGAGGGTGGCGAGGAGATGCCCGGGTTCGGGTTCGATCGCGAGGGGGACACCGGCGGCCTCGGCGGCCTCGATGACGGGTGAGAGGGCCTCTGCGAGGCGTTTCCAGGCGGTGTCCGGATCGGTGCCGGGAGGGACGGTACCGCTGAAGCAGTGCACGGCGTGCGCGCCGAGGTCCCGGGCGGTGTGCACGGCGGTGACGAGCAGTCGGCCGCGGGCGGCGCGGCTGTCCGGATCGGGGTCCAGGAGGGAGGGGCCGTGTTTGCGGCGGGGGTCCAGGACGTAGCGGGCACCGGTCTCGACGGTGGCGGTGAGGCCGAGTTCGCCGAGCCGGTGTGCCACGCGTGAGGTGCGGGCGGCCAGGTCGGGGGCGAGGGGGTCGAGGTGCATGTGGTCGAGGGTGAGGCCGACGCCGTCGTAGCCGAGGTCGGCGAGGAGCGCGAGGGCGTCGTCGAGCCGGAGGTCGGTCAGTCCGTTGGTTCCGTACCCGTAGCGGAGGGGCGTCGGGGTACCGGTGGCGGTCGTGCGGGCGTCGCTCATGTGGGGCTCACCCTTCGCGCGAGTCGGCGGGCCGCGGGGGCGAGGCCCAGGAGGGCCAGGCCGCCGACGGGCGCGCCGGAGCGGGCGGCCAGCGCGGCCTGCAGGGGGATCATCGCTCTGATGCCGCCGCCGACGGCCCGCTGCGTGAGGAGCGGGGACGGGTTGAGAGCGGCGTGCAGGAGGGGACCGGCGGCGGTGCGGAGGTAGGTGGTGGCGAGGAGGAGGGTGACCCGTTCCGTTGTGGAGCCGGAGACCCGGCGCGATGCGGACGGCGGCCCCGCCCGGGTGTCGAGCCGGTGGGCAGCCGGTCGGGGCGCGGCGGCCATGACGCCGAGCACCGCCGTCACGGCGAGGGCGCCCAGCGGGGCGCTCGTGGAGCCCCCCTGGGTCTCGTGCCGGGATACCGCGGTGACGGCGTACGTGTGCGCCGCGAGCGCCGCCGCCGCGGGCGCGGCGGCACGCAGTGCGGTCGCCGTACGGAGGCTCGCGGCCGCGCCCGGCGGTGGTGGTGCTCCCCGCGGTGGTGGCGCGCCCGGCCGTGGTGGGGCTCCCCGGGTCGTGGACACGGTGGCCACGGCGCCGAGAACGAGGTCCAGGCCGCGGGCGGCGGCCATGGCGAGCGGGCCGGCCGCGGTGTGTTTGAGGCGGAGGTCGTAGGCCCAGACCGTCGCGGCCAGGGCCGCGGCGACCGTCAGGGCGGGGCGGCCGGCCCGGGCCGCGAGGGAGAGCCCGGTGACGGTGAGGGCACCGGCCGCGCCGAGGGCCGCCCCGGGGCTGACGCGGCCGGAGGGGAGGGGACGGTGAGGGCGCTCGACGGCGTCCTCGTGCCGGTCCGCCCAGTCGTTGAGCGCCATGCCCGCCTCGTAGAGGCACAGGGAGGAGCCGACCGCCCAGGCGGTACCCCTGCCGGGCCGTACCCCCGCGGCCGCGGCTCCGGCGAGGGCGTCGCCGGGGACGCTGAACAGCGCGGAGACGCGCAGCAGCTCGCTCCACGCCCTGAACGTCTCTCGGGCGGACGCGCCGGGCCCGGTGGGAGCAGGGCCGGTGGGAGCGGCCTCGTGCGGGGCGGCGGCGGGGCCGCCCCTCGCACCTCGCGCCGTGGCGGCGGGGTCCGTCACCGCCGGCGAGCTCCCCCGACGGCCGGGCATCACCCGAGGGAGCGGGAGGTGGATCCCCCTGCCTGTCACCCTGCCTGTCCCCTTGCCGATCACCCCGCCTCCCGGAGGCGGTCCGCGAAGGAGACGAGCGCCTCGAACTGCTCGGCCAGGCCGGCGGGGCCGCCGTCCGGGTCCTTGAAGTAGAAACCGAGTTCGGGCAGGGGGCCGGCGAGCCCCGCCTCGTGAGCGCGGGCGACGAGCCGCGCCAGGTCCAGGACCAGGGGGGCGGCGAGAGCGGAGTCGCAGCCTTGCCAGATCGTCTGGAGGACCATGCGGGAGCCGAGGAAGCCGTCGAAGACGATGTGGTCCCAGGCGGTCTTCCATTCGCCGAGCGCGGGCACGTCGTCGATGTGGACGGCGCCCTCGACGCCTGCGCCGAGCGTGTCGAGGAGGACGCGTTCCTTCCCGGCGTTCTTGGCGGCGGCCGCCGCCGGATCGGCCAGCGCCGCCCCGTCCCCGCCGCCGAGAAGGTTGGTACCGGACCAGGCCCGGACGGTCAGGGCCCGCTGGACGAACATCGGGGCGAGGACGGACCTCAGCAGTGTCTGGCCCGTCTTGCCGTCGCGGCCCGCGTGGGGAAGGCCGCTGGCCGCGGCGGCGGCCGCGAGGGCGGGGCTGTGCAGCCCGGTGGAGGGCGTGAAGTTGACGTAGGGGCAGCCGGCGCGCAGTGCCGCGGCGGCGTACAGGGAGCTAGGTGGCAGGCCGGCGGCGCCGGGTTCCGGGAGCGGCTCGGTGGAGGAGACGTTGACGACGACGACACGCGCCAGCCCGCGGCGCGTACGGAAGGCGGTGAGGTCGTCGGTGAAGCGGGAGATGAGCTCCTCGTCGGTGCGGGTGTCCCCGGGCAGCGGTCCGCCGGGGCGTATCTCCCGGTCGGCCGCGGCCAGCTCGGCGTGGACCGCCAGGGCGAGACCGCCGGGCAGTACGCCGTCTCCGGTGAGGTGCTCGGCACGTTTGGGCAGGGGGCAGTCCGCCGTGTCGTGGCCGCCGAAGACGAGCGAGGCCAGCGGGGGCAGCCCGGCCCCCGCGAGGGGCGGGGTCTGCGTGACCATGCCGGTGGGCGGGCGCAGTCCCGCGGTGACGGCCGCGCATCCGGCGACGGCGGTGGTCGCCACCGATCCGCGTGCCCCGACGAACCAGACTCCGGTGCGTGCCTGCCGGTCGTGGATCAGCCTGTCCGTCGCGTCCTGGTGGTTCACTGGCCGCCTCCCTGCCGATATCGGTGTCCCTGCGGGTGGAGAAGACGGCGGGCGAGGGGTACGGCGCCTCCTCGCCCGCCGTCGCTTCATGGGGGTGTCCCTCTGCGAGGGCGTGTTCTCGCCTCCCGGGCGGTGCGGTGCCTACGGTTCACGGCCGGAGAACGCGGCGTCGAAGGAGGAGCTCGGCGGGTCGAAGTCGAACCGCTTGAGATGGGCGAGCGCTTCCGGCGCACCCGTCAGCCGGTCCATGCCGGCGTCCTCCCACTCCACCGATATCGGGCCGTCGTAGCCGATGGAGCGCAGCATCCGGAAGACGTCCTCCCAGGGGACGTCACCGTGTCCGGCCGAGACGAAGTCCCATCCGCGCCGCGGGTCGCCCCACGGCAGGTGGGAGCCCAGCCGGCCGTTGCGCCCGTCGAGGCGCTTGCGGGCCTCCTTGCAGTCGACGTGGTAGATGCGGTCGCGGAAGTCGTAGAGGAAGCCGACCGGGTCGAGGTCCTGCCAGACGAAATGGCTGGGGTCGAAGTTCAACCCGAACGCGGGCCGGTTCCCGACGGCGGCCAGGGCCCGCTGAGTCGTCCAGTAGTCGTACGCGATCTCGCTGGGGTGCACCTCGTGGGCGAAGCGGACGCCCTCGGTGTCGAACACGTCGAGGATGGGGTTCCACCGCTCGGCGAAGTCCTCGTAGCCCCGCTCGATCATGCTCTCGGGGACCGGCGGGAACATGGCCACCAGGTGCCAGATCGAGGACCCGGTGAAGCCGACGACGGTGTCGACGCCGAAGGCCGCGGCGGCCCGGGCGGTGTCCTTCAGTTCGGCGGCGGCCCGCCCGCGCACCTCCTCCGGCTCGCCGTTCCCCCAGATCCGGCCGGGCAGGATGCCCTTGTGGCGTTCGTCGATGGGGTGGTCGCAGACGGCCTGGCCGACCAGGTGGTTGGAGATGGCCCAGCAGCGGAGGCCGTACTTCTCCAGCAGCGCGCGCCGGCCATCGAGGTAGGAGGGATCGGACAGCGCCTTGTCGACCTCGAAGTGGTCGCCCCAGCAGGCGAGTTCGAGTCCGTCGTAGCCGTTGTCGCGGGCGAACGCGCAGACCTGCTCCAGGGGCAGGTCGGCCCACTGGCCGGTGAACAGCGTGAAGGGACGGGGCATCGGCTCTTCTCCTCAGACCTGCGCGGGCGCGCGCTCGGCGCCGCGCGCCGGGGCGGGTACGGGAACGTGGGTGTAGACGGCGTTCTTCGCGGCGCTCTCCTCCACGGCGGCCAGCACCCGCTGGACCTGCAGTCCGTCCGTGAAGGACGGCGCGGGATCCGTCCCGGCGGCGATGGCCGTCACCAGGTCGCGCGCTTGGTGCGCGAAGGTGTGCTCGTACCCCAGGACGTGGCCCGGCGGCCACCACGCCTCCAGGTACGGGTGTTCCGCCTCGGTGACCAGGATCCGCCGGAAGCCGGCGACGGCGGCCGGTTCGCGGTGGTCGTGGTAGAGCAGCTCGTTGAGGCGCTCCAAGTCGAAGGCGAGGGAGCCGAGTTCACCACTGATCTCCAGGCGCAGGGCGTTCTTGCGGCCTGGCGCCATCCGGCTCGCCTCGAACGTCGCGAGTGCCCCGGAGGCGAGCCGGCCGGTGAACACGGCCGCGTCGTCGACGGTCACGGGTCCCCGCCCGGAGCTGCCGGACGCGCTCAGGCCGGCCGACACGCTCGCGAGCAGGGGCCGCTCGCGGACGAACGTCTCCAACTGCGCCGAGACCCCGACCAGCGGCTCCCCCGCCAGGAACTGGGCGAGGTCCACGATGTGCGCTCCCAGGTCACCCAGGGCGCCGGAACCCGCGTGCCGTCGCTCCAGCCGCCAGGTCAGGGGGAAGTCGGGATCGACGAGCCAGTCCTGGAGGTAGGTCAGCCGCACATGGCGCAGGGCGCCGATCCGACCCTCGCCGATGAGTCGGCGGGCGTGTGCGATGGCCGGTACACGGCGGTAGTTGAAGCCGACCATGGCAACTTGGCCGCGCGCCCTGGCCCGCTCGGCGGCGGCCGCCATGGCCTCGGCTTCGGCGACCGAGTTGGCCAGCGGCTTCTCGCACAGCACGTGCTTGCCCGCGTCGAGCGCGGCGATGGCGATCTCCGCATGCCGGTCACCCGGCGCGCAGATGTCGACGAGCTGTACGTCCTCGCGGGCCACCAGGGCCCGCCAGTCGGTCTCCGCCGCCGCCCAGCCGTGTTTGGCGGCCGCCGCGCGCACCGCCGTACGGTCCCGGCCGGCCACGGCGGCGAGTACCGGGCGCAGCGGCAGGTCGAACACGCGGGCCACGGTGCGCCACCCCTGGGAGTGCGCGGCGCCCATGAACGCGTATCCGATCAGACCGACGCCGAGCGTCGGCGGCGCCGTCTCGCTGTGCCTTGGTTCCATGGGTCTCCTATCGCAGGCACCGGCCGCAGCCGGTGCAGATGGCGGTTCCGTGGAGCGCGCGGGGCCGGGGGCCCCGCCCGGGCGGTGTCCGGCGGTCGGGGGGCCGCCGGGATTGCGCCCGGGCAGCGCTCACGCCGTCAGTTGAAGCCGATGGGCAGGTACTCGTCGACGTTGTCCTTCGTCACCACGGCCGAGTAGAGGGTCACCGAGGACGGGATCTCCAGCTCCGCCATGCCGCTGACCCCCTTGCCCTGTCCCAGGGCGCGGGCCAGGTCGACGGCGGAGGCGGCCATGGTCGGCGGGTAGAGGACGGTGGCCTTCAGTACGCTGTCGTCGGCCTTGATGGCGTCCATGGCGGATTTGGCGCCGGCGCCGCCCACCATCAGGAAGTCCTTGCGGCCGGCCTGGGCGATGGCGCGCAGCGCACCGACCCCCTGGTCGTCGTCGTGGTTCCAGAGTGCGTCGAACTTTGCCTGGGCTTGCAGTAGTTGGGCCATCTTGGCCTGGCCGGACTCCACGGTGAACTCGGCAGCCTGGCGGGCCACCTTGGTGATGTTGGGGTAGTTCTTCAAGGCGTCGTCGAAGCCCTGCGTGCGCTGCTTGGTCAGTTCCAGGTTGTCGAGCCCGGCGAGTTCCACGACCTTGGCGTTGGGCTTGTCCTTGAGCTTCTCGCCGATGTAGCGGCCTGCGTTGAGGCCCATTCCGTAGTTGTCGCCGCCGATCCAGCAGCGGTACGCCTGCGGGGAGGCGAAGACGCGGTCCAGGTTGACGACGGGGATGCCGGCCGCCATGGCTTGCAGCCCGAGCTGGGTGAGCGCCTTGCCGTCGGCGGGCAGGATCACCAGGACGTCGACCTTCTTGTTGATCAGGGTCTGGATCTGGCCGATCTGGGCGGCGGTGTCGTTGGAGCCCTCGGTGATCTCCAGGGTGACGTCGGGGTACGTCTTCGCGCGGTCCTTGGCGTTCTGGTTGATGGCGTTGAGCCAGCCGTGGTCGGCCTGCGGTCCCGCGAAGCCGATGGTGATGGCCTTGCCCGGCGTCTCGGCTGCGGCGGGGGCGCCTTGGGGTGCGGCGGCCTGCTTCTTCGGCTCGTTGCTGGTGCAGGCCGTCAGGAGAGCTCCGGCGGAGACGGCGGCGGTGCCGAAAAGCAGTCCTCTGCGGCTGGGGGTACGGATTTCTGGCATGGCGGATCTACCTCTTCGACTGAGCGGTACGGGCGCGGGAGGTGCCGGGACCGGGGGTGAAAGGGGGACGGGGCGGGATGGCGCTGGGGGCGGTGACGGGGCCGCGGGCGTCGGGCGCTTGCGGCCGGGGGTGTCAGTCGTCGCGCAGGGTGCGGCGCTGGATGAGGACGGCGGCGACGATGATCGCGCCCTTGGCGATCTGCTGGACGGCGCTCTCCAGGTTGTTCAGAGCGAAGATGTTGGTGATCGTCGTGAAGATCAGGACTCCGAGCACCGAGCCGATGATGGTGCCGCGGCCTCCGCTGAGCAGAGTGCCGCCGATGATGGCCGCGGCGATGGCGTCGAGTTCGTAGAGGTTGCCGTTGGTGTTCTGTCCGGAACCGGCCAGCACGATCAGCATGAACGCGGCGACACCGCAGCACAGCCCGGACAGCAGGTAGAGGTGGAGGCGCTGGCGTCGTACGTCGATGCCGGCCAGTCGTGCGGCCTCCGCGTTGCCGCCCACGGCCACCGTGCGGCGCCCGAAGGTGGTGCGGTTGAACAGGAGCCAGCCGATGAGGGTGACGGCCGCGAAGACCAGGACGAGCGGTGGTACGCCGAGGATGTACGCGTCCCGGACGCCGAGGTCGAGCACCGAGTCGACGGTCACGATCTGGGTCTTGCCGTCGGTGAGTTGGAGGGCGAGGCCCCGGGCGGAGGCGAACATCGCGAGTGTGGCGATGAAGGGGACCATGCCGCCGTACGCGACGAGCAGTCCGTTCACCAGTCCGCAGCCCACGCCTACGGCCATGGCGGTGAAGAGGATGCCGGCGAACCCGTACTCCTGGGTCGCCAGCGTGGTGGCCCAGACGGAGGCCAGGGCCACGATCGCCCCGACCGACAGGTCGATGCCGCCCCCGGTGATGACGAAGGTCATGCCGACGGTGACCACACCGATGATGGACGCCTGGGTCAGGACGAGTTGCAGATTGCTCGTGGCGAGGAACTCGGCGGGTCTGGTGATGCCCCCCACCGCGACGAGCACGGCGAGGACGCCGAGCAGGGACAGGTTGCGCACGTCCGGGCGCAAGCCCAGCGGCCGGTGCGCCGCGGGCTGCTTCCGGTCCGGCGTGGACGGGGCGGGTGCGAACGGCGGCGCGTCCTGCCCCGCCGGAGTGGCTGACTGCGTCATGCCGTCGGGCTTCCTTCCATCACGAGATCGAGTACGCGGTGCTCGTCGAGTTCCCGGGCGTCGCAGGTGTGCACGACGCTGCCTTCCCGCAGTACCAGCACGCGGTCGGCGAGTCCCAGGACTTCGGGTACCTCGCTGGACACGAGGAGGACGGCGAGGCCGTCGTCGGCCAGCCGCCGGATGACGGCGTACAGCTCGGCGCGGGCGCCGACGTCCACACCGCGGGTCGGCTCGTCGAGCAGCAGGACCTTGCAGCCGCGCAGCAGCCAGCGGGCGAGCACCGCCTTCTGCTGGTTGCCGCCGGACAGGGTCCGGATCCGGGTGTCGGGGTTGTCGGGCCGCAGGGACAGTTCGCGGGTCGCCCGCTGGGCGGCGGCCCGCTCCCGCTGCTGGTCGAGCCAGCCGCCGCGGGAGAATCGGGAGAGGGTGGAGACGGTGACGTTGCGGGTGACGGACTCCATCATCAGCAGGCCCTGTGCCTTGCGTTCCTCGGGCGCGAGGCCGATGCCGGCGCGGACGGCGGCGCGGACACTGCCCGGCCGCAGGGGGACCCCGTCGACGAGGACGCGTCCGGCGGTGGGCCTGCGCGCCCCGTAGACCGTCTCCAGGATCTCGCTGCGTCCCGATCCGACGAGCCCGGCGATGCCGACGATCTCGCCGGGCCGCAACTCCAGGTCGACGGGGGCGAACTCACCCTTCCTGGCGAGTCCTTCGACGCGCAGCACGGGTTCGGCCGCGGAGGCGCCGCTCCGGTGGGGGCGTTCCGGGAAGACGTGCTCCACGGTGCGGCCGGTCATCAGCCTGACGACTTCGTCGGTCGAGGTGGACTTCGCGGGCAGTCCGACCGCGACGGTCCGGCCGTCCTTGAGGACGGTGACGCGGTCACCGATGCGGCGGATCTCCTCCAACCGGTGGGAGATGTAGATGACGGCGACGCCCTCGGCGGTCAGGTCACGGACGGTCCGGAACAGGTTGTCGACCTCTTCCGGGTCGAGGGCCGCGGACGGCTCGTCCATGACGATGAGCCGCACCTCGTGGGAGAGCGCGCGGGCCATGGAGACGATCTGCTGCTGGGCGGCGGAGAGCTCGCTGACCTGGCACGCGGGGTCGATCTCACGGTGGCCGAGACGTTGCAGCAGATCGGCGGCCGCGGTTCGGGCGGCTCGCGCCCGGACGAAGAGGCGCGCGGTGGTGGGCTCGTGGCCGAGGAAGATGTTCTCGGCCACGGACAGCCCCTCGACCAGGTCGAGCTCCTGGTAGATGGTGGCGATCCCCAGGCGCATGGCCGCGATCGGGGAGCCCGGCGCCACCTCCTCGCCGCGCCAGGTGATCGTCCCCCCGTCCGGCTGGTGGGCGCCGGCGAGGATCTTGATCAGGGTGGACTTGCCGGCGCCGTTCTGACCGAGGACGCAGTGGACGTCTCCGGCCCGGACCTCCAGATCCACGCCGTCCAGGGCGCGGACGCCCGGAAACGACTTGGTGATGCCTGACATGCTGAGCAGGGGTGGTTCTGGTGCCATGACGATTCCTCGGCTTGTGCGGGCCGTGAGCGGACAGGGCGAGCGGGGACTGCGGCGGCGCGTGAGCTGTAGCGGCGCCGTGCCGGGAGGAACACGGGCGGAGCGGGGCGTTGCCGGGGCTCCGGCGGCGGTCCGGCCGCCGGCGCAGGCGGGGTACGAGTGGTGCGGCTGCTGTGGCACCATCCGGCGTCCCAGTGCCGGGGGACGCCGGTGTGGCAGGTCGTACGGAGGTAGCCGGCTCGGCGCCTCGCGGTGCCGGCCGACCGGCTCGGATCAGGCCGGCGAGAACAAGTGGTCGCTGATGAGCCGGGCCGCCCCGATCACACCGGCGGTCGAGCCCAGTTCGCCCAGGACGATGGGCAGGTTCCTGGTGGCGAGGGGCAGGGAGCGCCGGTACACCTGGGTGCGCACGCTCGCCAGCAGCGTGTGCCCCAGTCCCGTCACCCCGCCCCCGATCACGACCAACCCCGGGTTGAAGAAGCTCACGAGTCCCGCGATGACCTGGCCGAGCCGGTCGCCGCCCGCCCGGATCAGGTCCAGGGCCGCGGCGTCGCCGGCCGCCGCCGCCGCGGAGACGTCCGCGGCGGTCAGCTTGCCGACGGCTTCCAGCCGGGCGGCGAGTTCCGGCGAGCGGCCCCCGCGCGCCGCGTCCTCGGCGTCACGGGCGAGGGCGGATCCACTGAAATGGGCTTCCAGGCATCCCCTGTTGCCGCAACCGCACACCCGGCCCTCCGAATCGACCTGGATGTGCCCGATGTCGCCGGCGCTCCCCGTCGGGCCGCGGTGGACGTCCCCACCGACGACGATGCCGCAGCCGATCCCAGTACCGATCTTGATGTACAGGAAGTCGCCCACCGATCGGGCCACCCCCGCGTGTTGCTCCCCCATGGCCATCAGGTTCGCGTCGTTGTCGACCATCACGGGGCAGCCCAGGTCCTGGCTGAGTGCTTCCCGGACAGGGAACCCGTCCCATCCGGGCATGATCGGAGGGGCCACCGGAACGCCCTCGGGGAAGCGGACCGGGCCCGGTACACCGATGCCCGCGCCGTCCAGCCCGTCGGCCAGACCGGAGGCCTTGAGCTTGCCGACCATCGACAGGACCTGCTCGAAGACCGCGACGGGGCCCTCCCGGACGTCCATGGAATGGCTGAGATGCCCCAGGACCTCCAGTTCGGCATTGGTCACCGCGACATCGATCGAGGTGGCGCCGATATCCACGGCGAGGAAGCGGAGAGTGGGCGCGAGCCGGATGTTGTGGGACCGGCGGCCGCCGCGCGAGGCGGCGAGACCGTCCGCGACCACCAGGCCCGTCTCCAGGAGCCGGTCCACTTCGACCGCGAGTTTGGAGCGCGAGAGGTCGACCTGATCGCTGAGCTGGGCACGCGAGTTGGGGCCGCCGTCGCGCAGCAGCCGGAGCAGTCGTGCCTGATGTGCGTTCCCGGGTCGAGCCGTCATGCGCCTCACGTGCCCCTCCTCTCACCTGGTGGTCCGTCGCTGGTCCGCCTGGGCGTACACCACGGCTCAGTCCGGACGACAGGCCTCGCGCTCGCCCCTCGGTACGGGGGAACTCCGCCCTGTCCGTCTGCTTTCGAGGGGAACGTAGCAGCACTCCACCCGGCAGGGAAGAACTTGCGCACAGTTCCCGTCCGACTTTCCCCACACTCAGGACAAAGGGCGGGACGGAGCCCCTGGCGGCGGTTCGCGAATGCGCCAACTCCATCCAGCGGACCGGCCGTTGCAGCCCGTGAGGGCCGAGGAATCCCCGGCCCTCACGTCATCGACCTCACGGCCCGCGTACGGCCGGACCGGACGCTAGGTCACGGCAGGACCCACTTCTGGTTGGAGCCCGTGTGGCAGGTCCATATATGGATGGGGGTACCGTCGTTCCAGATGCCTCCCGAGGCGTCGAGACACTTGCCGGACTGCGGGTTGCGGAGCGTGCCGTCGGCCTGCCCCGCCCACTTCTGAGCGGAAGTGCCGTTGCAGGTCCACAGCTGGACCTTCGTGCCGTCCGCCGAGCCGCCGCCGGAGACGTCCAGGCACTTGCCGAGGGCCTTCACGGTGTCGCCCGCCACCGTCCACCGCTGGGCGTCGGTGCCGTTGCAGGTCCACAGTTGGATCTTCGTCCCGTCGGCGGTCTGGGAGTTGTCGACGTCCAGGCACTTGTTGTTGACGCCCTTCACCTCTCCCGTCCCGGAGGCCCCACCGGGCAGCTGGTTGAGTGTGTACCAGGCCTCGGTGCTCCACAGGGTCTCGCCGGCGGACGAGCTGAAGGGGCGGGGGGAGCGGATGTGGACCACCCGGTCGGCCTTGAGGCCCGGGATGCCCAGGGTGACCGTCTTGCGGTCGGCGGAGAGGGTGGCCGACTGCGCGGTGAGGGTCTCTTCTCCGATCTTCGGGCCGCCGTAGTCCGCGGTCGGCGCATAGCGCCACTGCTTGATCTTGTAGCGCTTGGCCAGATCGGTGGCCGTGGCCGTCGACAGCGGTTGGGTGTAGTCGAGGGCGAAGCCGCCCGGTACGGCGCGCATGGCGCGGATGTCGAAGGCGCTGGAGCCGTTCGGCGTCAGTTTCTGCAGTCCGTGGGAGAGCTTGCCCTCCTGGCCCCAGTTGCCGCCCGCGCCCAGCCCGCCGGCGTACAGCGCGCCGTCCGGGCCGACGCTGATCCGGGTCACACCGGCCTCCAGTCCCTGGGTGAGCCGGAAGACCGCGCCCTGGTACTCGCCGCCGACCTTCTCCAGGAAGCCGCGCTGGATTCCGCCGTAGGTCACGTCACCGAACAGCATCTGTCCGGCGAACGGGCCCTCGGTCAGCTGCAGTGGAGTGCTCGGTGAGTTGGCGATCTCGTTCTGGGGCAGCCAGAGCACCGGCTTGGTCACCGGCTGGGAGTCGAAGGGACCGTCCGGGTTGGTGTAGTGGTTGAAGAAGCGGCCCTGCTTGACGTGGACCAGCTTCGACGAGGGCAGCCAGCCGCCCTGGTTGTCGGTGACGAAGATGTCGCCCTCGGGGCCCCACCCGATACCGTTCGGAGTACGGAGGCCGCCGGCGACGTAGGAGACCTCGCCGGTCTGCTTGTTCACCTTGATCGTGGTCCCGCGGTTCTGCGCCGGCTGCGGATCCGTGGTCGCTCCACCGTAGTTGATCGAAACCGACAGGTTCAGGTAGAAGAACCCGTCCCGGTGGAGCAGGCCGAAGGCGAACTCGTGGAAGTTGCCGCCGAAGGGCCAGGTCGCGACTCTCCGGTACTGGTCGGTGACTTCGTCGCCGTTGGTGTCGTTCAGCTCGGTCAGCTCGTGCTTCTGGGAGACGTAGAGCTTGCCGTCGACGTACTTGACGCCCATGGGCTCCTTCAAGCCCGAAGCCACCTTCTTCACGGTCACCTGGCCGGGGCCGGTACTTCCCGTGACGTTGCCCAGCAGGTAGACCTCTCCCGCGGTGTTGTTGCTCCCACCCCAGGTGGTCACGGCCAGACGGCCGTCCGGAAGCCAGTCCATCGCGGAGACCTGCGGCTGGAAACCGCTCGGCCGGAGGTTGGTGAGGGTGTAGTTGGGGTGCACACCGGTCAGCGGCAGGCCGTCACCGGGAGAGTCCGTGCCGGCCTCGCACTCCTTGCGGCCCGGCGCGGTCACCCGCACGACGCCGGCGTCCGTACTCAGGGCCGCGTTCGGCACGACGGCGAAACCGGAAGCGCCGGGCGGCTTCCAGGCCAGCGTCAGCTGCTGGCCGCCGTCCCGTTCGAAGTGCTCGATGCGCAAGGAGTGGTGGCCCGCCGACAACTCCACCGCGGCGTCCTTGGGCTCCGGACCGTGCAGGCCGTCATGGCTGATGACCACCTGGTCGTCGATCCAGAGGCGCGAGCCGTCGTCGCTGGTCAACCGGAAGGTGTAGCTGCCCGTCTGCGGGGCGTCGAGATTGCCGATGACATGGGTGACGAAGTTGCTCTCCAGCCCGAAGTCCCCGGCCGCGGACCAGTCGACCACCGGCATCAACTTGTCGATGTTGGGGGTCTGTCCCGCCTTCAGCGTGCATATGCCGCTGAGCGGGACCTGTACGTCGAAGACGCGGAGCGTGACCCCGGGCTCCTGCGGGGGGAGCGCCGCCGAAGCGGCGGTGTCCGCGGGTGACGGCGTCGCCGACAGACCGAGGGCCAGTAACGAAGCGGTGAGAGTTCCGGCGAGGCGCCGGCCCAGTCGGCGGGGTAGCAGCCGTGCATGCACGTGACCTCCTGACGGCCCCTCGTCTGACAAGGAGCTCGATCGGGGTGAGCGGGGGATCCACCGCTGCCGGGAACGCGCCGTCGCCCCGGATACGGAGGCACTGCGGGCGGGACTCCAACGGGTCCGCGCCGTCGCTGTCGGACACAGTAGGGACTTCTCCCGAGGCCGTCCACACTTTGTCCTGAGTGCGCGGAAAGCTCCGACCCGTCCGTGCCCGCAGTGGCCGAAGACCACTTTGTCCCGCGCATGGAGAAAGTCGCGAGAACTTGCGCGTACCGGGTTCCGGACTCCAACAAAGCCCGCTAACTTCCCTGAAACGAACCGGACTTGGAACCGCAAGCCGGCTCCCGCGGCGTGACGGCGCACGCCCGTGGGCACACGCGGCAGCCCGACGAGGCTGCCGTCACCCCTTACTTCAGGAGAGCTCTGTGCGCATGAGACCGCCCAGACACAGACGCGTCCGTTTCCTCTTGACCGCCGTGGCATGCGCCGTCGGCCTCCTCCTCCCGGTGTCGCCGGTCACCGCGGCGCCCACACATCAGGGCGGCGAGGCGCATGCGCCGACCGCGCATGAGTTCCAACAGGTCACCCTCGCCAAGGGCGTGGCCGAGACGGGCGAGCCCATGACCCTGGCGGTGCTTCCGAACCGCTCGGTCCTGCACACGTCGCGCGACGGCACGCTCCGGCTGACGGATTCCGCCGGAACCACCACCGTGGCGGGCAAGCTCGACGTGTACAGCCACGACGAGGAGGGCCTGCAGGGCGTCGCGGCCGACCCGGGATTCTCGTCCAACCGTTACGTCTACCTCTACTACGCGCCCCGGCTCGCCACCCCGGGCGGAGATGCCCCGGCGGACGGCACGGCCGCCGACTTCGCCCCGTTCGACGGGGTCAACCGGCTGTCCCGGTTCGTCCTGAAGGCGGACGGCACCCTGGACATGGGCAGCGAGAAGAAGATCCTCGACGTGCCCGCCTCCCGCGGCACCTGCTGCCACGTCGGCGGCGACATCGACTTCGACGCGGCCGGCAACCTGTACCTGTCATCGGGCGACGACACCAACCCGTTCGCCTCGGACAGCTACACCCCGATCGACGAGCGTCCCTCCCGCAACCCCGCCTACGACGCACAGCGTTCCGCGGGCAACACCAACGACCTGCGCGGCAAGGTCCTGCGGATCAAGGTCAACGCCGACGGATCGTACTCGGTCCCGAGCGGCAACCTCTTCCCGCCCGGCACCGCGAAGACCCGCCCCGAGATCTACGCGATGGGCTTCCGCAACCCCTTCCGGATGAGCGTCGACAAGGCCACGGGCATCGTGTACCTCGGCGACTACGGCCCCGACGCCGGCAGCGCCAGTGCCTCGCGCGGCCCCGCCGGCCAGGTGGAGTTCAACCGGATCACTCAGCCCGGCAACTACGGCTGGCCGTACTGCACCGGCGACAACGACGCCTACGTCGACTACAACTTCGCCACCGGCACCTCGGGCTCCGCGTTCAACTGCGCCGCCCCCAGGAACACCTCGCCCAACAACACCGGCCTCACCGACCTGCCCCCCGCCCGGCCCGCCTGGATCCCCTACGACGGCGGTTCCGTACCGGAGTTCGGCAGCGGCTCCGAATCGCCGATGGGCGGCCCCGTCTACCGCTACGACGCCGCTTCCACCTCCGCGGTGAAATTCCCGCAGGAGTACGACGGCGACTACTTCGCCGGCGAGTTCGGCCGTCGGTGGATCAAACGTATCGAGTCCGACGGCGCCGGCACCGTACAGGCCATCGAGCCGGTCCCCTGGAGCGGCACCCAGGTGATGGACATGGCCTTCGGCCCGGACGGCGCCCTGTACGTCCTCGACTACGGCACCGGCTACTTCAACGGCGACCAGAACTCCGCCCTCTACCGCATCGAACACGTCACCGGCGGTCTCGCACCGACCGCGCAGGCCAGGGCGAGTACCACCTCCGGCAAGGCACCTCTGTCCGTCTCCTTCTCCTCGGCCGGCAGCACCGACCCCGACGGCGATGCCCTCGGCTACGCCTGGACCTTCGGTGACGGCGCCACCTCCACCGCCGCCAACCCCTCCCACACCTACACCTCCAACGGCCAGTACACGGCGACCCTGACGGTCACGGACACCACCGGCGACTCCGCGTCGGCCTCGGTGCAGATCACGGTCGGGAACACCGCCCCCACGGTGAAGCTGGAGCTGCCACTGAACGGCAGCATCCACGACTTCGGTGCCGCGATCCCCTTCAGGGTGACGGTCACCGACCCGGAGGACGGCGCCATCGACTGCTCGAAGGTGAAGGTCAACTTCGTTGTCGGGCATGACAGCCACGGCCATCCGCAGACCTCGGCCACCGGCTGCGCCGGCACGCTCCAGACCCTGGCGGACGGCGAGCACGACCCCAACGCGAACATCTTCGGCGTCATCGACGCCGAGTACACCGACAAGGGCGCGAACGGCCAGCCCGCGCTGACCACGCACGACCAGCGCGTCACCCAGCCGACCCACCGGCAGGCCGAGCACTACGGCGGCTCCGCCGGTGTCCAGGTCGTCACGCACGCGCCGGCGCACGGCGGCAAAACCGTCGGCTACATCGACAACGGGGACTGGATCTCCTTCACCCCGTACGCGCTCCACAACGTGGCGCGGTTCACCGCCCGGGTCTCCTCCGCGGGCGCGGGCGGCACCATCGAGGTACGGGCCGGGTCTCCGACCGGCACCCTGCTCGGCACGGCGACCGTGCCGGTCACGGGGGGTTGGGAGACCTTCCAGGACGTCACCACGACGCTGGGCAACCAGCCGGCCGACTCGACCACCCTCCATCTCGTCTTCAAGGGGGGCAGCGGTTCCCTGTTCGACGTCGACGAGTTCTCCTTCACCACCTCCGGCAGCGGGACACGCTCCGGTGAGGTCAAGGGGGTGGGCGGCAGGTGCCTGGACATCGACGGCGGCGGGGCGGTCGACGGGACACAGGCGCAGATCTGGACGTGCAACGGTACGGGCGCCCAGAAGTGGACGGTTCCCGGCGACGGCACGCTGCGGGCGCTCGGCAAGTGCCTGGACGTGTCGGGCGGGGGCAGCGCGAACGGTACGAGGATCCACCTGTGGACGTGCAACGGCACGGGGGCCCAGCAATGGGCGGCCCAGGCCGACGGCACGGTCCGCAACCCGCAGTCCGGCAAGTGCCTGGACGCCTCGGGAGGCACCTGGAACGACGGAACCCCGGTCCACCTGTGGACCTGCCACACCGGCCCCAACCAGAAGTGGACCCTGCCGTAGAAAGGAGGCGACCGTTCATGCGTACCTACCTGAAAGCATGTGTCGGCCTGTTCGCCGGCGCGGTGCTCGGCCTGGCACCCCAGGCCGCGGCCCTGCCCACCCCGGCGAGTCATGCCGTCGCCGTGGAAGCGCGCGCGGCGGCCGATCCGGCATACAAGATCCTCGTCTTCTCCAAGACGGCCGGCTTCCGGCACTCGTCGATCGACGACGGCGTCGCGGCCCTGCGCGGCTTGGGCGCGGCGAACAACTTCACCGTCGACGCCACCGAGGACGCCCAGTCCTTCACCACCGCCAACCTCGCCCAGTACCGGGCGATCGTCTTCCTGTCGACGACAGGGGATGTGCTGGACGCCGCCCAGCAGACCGCGTTCGAGCAGTACATCCAGGGCGGCGGCGGATACGTCGGCATCCACGCCGCCGCCGACACCGAGTACGACTGGCCCTTCTACGAAGGCCTGGCCGGGGCGCTCTTCCATTCCCACCCGGCCATCCAGTCCGCCACCGTCAAGGTGGAGGACCGGGCGCACGACGCCACCGCGCACCTGGGGAGCACCTGGCAGCGCACCGACGAGTGGTACAACTACCGCACCAACCCGCGCACCAGCGCCCGCGTGCTGGCCTCGCTCGACGAGTCCAGCTATACGGGCGGGAACATGTCCGGAGACCACCCGATCGCCTGGTGCAAGGACTACCGGGGCGGCCGGGCCTTCTACACCGGAGGCGGCCACACCGACGAGTCCTTCACCGAGGCCGCGTTCCGCCGGCACCTCCTCGGCGGAATCCGCTGGGCCGCGGGCCTGACCGAGGCGGACTGCCGGCCCGAGTCCGGTTACACGGCCCTCTTCGACGGCTCGTCCACCACCGGCTGGAAGCAGGCCGGACCGGGTGGATTCGCCCTTGAGGACGGCAGCCTGATCACCCGGGGCGGGCTGGGCATGCTCTGGTACTCCGCGAAGGAGTTCACCGGCGACTACTCCCTCAAGCTCGACTGGAAGGCCACCGCGGACGACAACTCCGGCGTCTTCGTCGGCTTCCCGGCCTCCGACGACCCGTGGTCGGCGGTGAACAACGGCTACGAGATCCAGATCGACGCCACCGACGCCGCCGACCGCACCACCGGGGCCGTCTACGGCTTCCGGTCCGCCGACATCGCCGCGCGCGACGCGGCGCTGAATCCGCCGGGGGAGTGGAACACGTACGAACTCCGGGTGACCGGGGAGCGGCTGGAGATCTTCCTGAACGGCAGCAAGATCAACGACTTCACCAACACCGACCCGGCCCGGAGCCTGCGCCAGGGACACATCGGCCTCCAGAACCACGGGGACGGCGACGAAGTGGCCTTCCGCAACGTCCGGATCAAGCAGGGCGGCGGTCAGCAACCCGGCCCCCGCACCGGTGAGGTGAAGGGGGTCAACGGCAAGTGCCTGGACGTCGACGGCTCCAACACCGCGGACGGTACGCGGGTACAGATCTGGACGTGCAACGGTACCGGCGCCCAGAAGTGGACGCTCTCCGACGACGGGACGGTCCGGGCGCTCGGCAAGTGCCTGGACGTCTCGGGCGGGAGCAGCGCCAACGGCACGAAGATCCAGCTGTGGGGCTGCAACGGCACGGGTGCCCAGAAGTGGGCGCCCCAGGCCGACGGCACGGTCCGCAACCCGCAGTCCGGCAAGTGCCTGGACGCCTCGGGAGGCACCTGGAACGACGGAACCCCGGTCCACCTGTGGACCTGCCACACCGGCCCCAACCAGAAGTGGACCCTGCCCTGACGGACCGGGTGCGATGAACCAGCCGCGGGCCGCAGCGAGGGGAGCGCTGCGGCCCCACGGCGCTCGACCCCGCCTGACGCGGGCGCGACCCGGGGGCGGAGTCGGAGCGGATCCGGCCGGCGAGCTCCCGCCCTCCAGCCTGGTGCTCACCGGCACGTTGACGGCCGGCCGGCATCGAGCAGGAATGGAGAAGCGTCCGTGCCCGGCCCGCGACTAGCGTTCAGGGCATGGCAATCATCGACAGCGTCACCCTCGAAGTGGCCGACCCCACGGCCGCCCACCGCTTCTACGCCGCCGCCTTCGGCCCCGCCGCGCGGGTACGCCTGCGGGCCGGCGAGGCGGCCACGGCCGGCTTCCGCGGGTACATCCTGGCACTCACGGTGTCGCAGCCCGCCGACGTCGACCTGCTCGTCTCCGCGGCCCTCGCCGCCGGCGCCACTTCTCTCAAGCCCGTCACGAAGTCGCTGTGGGGCTACGGCGGGGTGGTCCAGGCCCCCGACGGCGCGATCTGGAAGATCGCCACCTCGGCGAAGAAGAACACCGGCCCCGCCACCGGGACCGTCGACGAGGTCGTCCTCCTGCTGGGGGTCGAGGACATGGCCGCGAGCAAGCGCTTCTACGTGGCCCAGGGCCTCACGGTCGCGAAGAGCTTCGGCCGCATGTACGCCGAGTTCGACGCGGGGTCCGGCCCGGTCAAGCTCGCCCTGTACCGGCGCCGCGCCTTGGCGAAGGACGTCGGCGTCCCGCCCGAGGGCACGGGATCGCACCGCCTGCTCATCGGCGGCGGCGCCGGGGCGCTCACGGACCCGGACGGCTTCGTCTGGGAGGCCGCCGCCCCGGCGCTCGCTCCCTGACCCGCGCCCGGACCGCCCCGGCGGCGGGAAGGGGGCCGAACCACCGCCCCCGCCACCGTGGGTAGCCGAAATAATGCGAAGAGTCACACGCCGTGCGAGGCTGATGGTGAGGGATCCACTCCCGGATCCCCGACCCCCCGCATCAAGGAGTCACCGTCATGGGCGGTAGGCAGGACAAGCGCCAGGAGCCGGACAAGGGCCGCGAGGAGCAGCGGCCGCAGCGGCCCGGTCAGGACCCGGTCCACCCGGAGCCCCGCACTCCCTCCCGCCCGGGACAGCGTCCCGAGCCGATGGAGCGGCGCCGCGAGGAAGACCTGCTGCGCGGCGAGCGCCGGGACTTCTGACCTGACGCTGTACCCCACGAACGCAGAGCCCGGCCGGACCGTAGTCACCGGCCGGGCTCTGTCACGTCCCGCCGCCGGCCCGGAGCGAGTCGGCCCGGAGCGAGTCGGCCCGCGGCGCCGGCTCGCTCCGCGGGCTCGCGGTGCGGGCCGGGCCGGACGGGGTCAGCGGACGACGTCGAAGACGTTCTTCTGCAGGCCGTTGGAGTAGGCCTCGTGCTCGACCAGCCGCAACTTCTGCGCGTCCTTGTCCGTGTCGCTGAAGAGCCGCTTGCCCGCACCGAGCAGCAGCGGGAAGACGAGCAGGTGGTAGCGGTCGATCAGGCCGGCGTCCGAGAGGGCCCGGTTGAGGGAGGCGCTGCCGTGGACGATGATCGGTCCGCCCTCGGTTTCCTTCAGCGCGGCGATGTCGTCGAGGGAGCGCAGGATCCGCGTCTCGCCCCAGTTCCCCACGAGGTCGTCCTCGGTGAGCGTGGTGGAGGCGACGTACTTGGGCATCGCCTTGTAGGCGACGAAGTCCTCCATGTCCGGCCAGACCTGGCTGAACGCCTCGTAGCTGGTCCGGCCCAGCAGCATCGCGGCCGCCTCCTCCTGCTCCCGGCCCTTGATCTCGAACGCCTCGGGGACGAACTCGACGTCCTTGAAGGTCCATCCCGAGTTCCGGTAGCCGGGCTCGCCCCCGGGGGCCTCCATGACGCCGTCGAGCGAGATGAAGGCGGTACTGATCAGCGTGCGCATCTGGGGTTCCTCGGCATCTCGTGTCTGCTTCTCCATGGGCGCGGCCGCCGTCTGCGACGACCACCTGCGGGCCGCGGTGCACCCGTACATGATCTCTGACCGTCGATCCCCGCAAAACTCATCGGTCCGCTCCCCGCGGTCTCCGGTGGGCGGGGCGCGGTCAGGACCCGGCGGCGGCGTCGCTGTCGGGGTACAGGGGGAAGATCTGGTCGAGGCCGACGATGCGCAGGATCCGCAGGGTGTTCGCGGGGACGGCGGCGAGCGCGATGTCGGCTCGGGCGGCCTGGGCGTGGTTGCGGGCGGCGATCAGGGCGGTGATGCCGCTGGAGTCGCAGAATTCCAGCTCGACCAGGTCCATGACGAGACGCTGACCCGGCTGGAGCGTGAGCGTGGGGAGAAGTTCACGCAGCTCGGGGGCGGTGTTGTAGTCGAGGTCGCCGATGATCTTCAGGACGGGGCCGGTCGCCGCGTCTCGGGTGGTGATCTGCAGGGGGCTCATCGCGGGTTCTTCGTCGTAGGGGCGGCGGCGGGTACGCCGATGGCGAGCAGGGCGGTGTCGTCGTCCAGGCCGTCGCCGAAACCGTCGAGGAGGCCGGTCAGGGCCTCGATGACGGCGTGCGGGGGTGTGCGGGCGTGCTCGGCGGCGAAGGCGAGCAGGGCCTCGTCCCCGTACAGGCTGGTGCGCCCCTCGCCGGTGCGGGCCTCGGTGAGGCCGTCGGTGTAGAGCAGGAGGGTGTCGCCGGGGGAGAGGACGGTGGTGGCGGAGGTGAAGGGGGCCGCCGGCATGATGCCCACGAGCAGGCCGCCAGGGGTGTGCAGGTAGTCCGCCGTGCCGTCGCCGCGCAGGACGAGGGCGGGCGGATGGCCGCCCGAGGCGAGCCGGACGGTGACCTGTCCGGCCGCGGGGTCCGGGTCGAGGATGCCGAAGATCGCCGTGCAGTACCGGGGATCGCCCCCGCTGTAGCGCTCGTGGAGCACCTGGTTGAGGGTCGACAGGGCGGAGACGGGGTCGGGGTCGTGCAGGGCGGCCGCGCGCAGGGTGTAGCGGGTCAGAGAGGTGACCGCGGCTGCCTGGGGGCCCTTGCCGCACACATCGCCGAGGAAGAAGGCGAAGCGCCTGTCGTCGATGGGGAAGACGTCGTAGAAGTCGCCGCCGAGCCGGTCCGGGGAGGCCGTGCGGTAGTGCGCGGCCGTCTCGACGCCGGGTATCGACGGCAGTATGTCGGGCAGCAGGGACTGCTGGAGCACGGCGAGGGCGTCCTGGAGCCGGGCGCGGTCCCGCTCCGCCTCCTCGCGCGCTCCCTCGGCCGCCTTGCGCGCCCGCAACAGCTCCTCCTCGTAGGCGCGGCGGTCGCGGGCGTTGAAGACGGTGGTGCGGATGAGCAGCGGCTCGCCGGTGGCTCCCCGCTTGATGACGGAGGAGACCAGCACCGGGAGCCGGCCGCGGTCGGTCTGCTTGAGCTCCAGGGCGACGCCTCCGATCTCGCCCTGCATGCGCAGCAGCGGCGCGTAGTGCGTCTCGTGGTACAGCCTGCCGCCCACGGTCAGCAGGTCGGTGAACCGCATGCGGCCCACCGCCGCCTCGCGCGTGAGGCCGAGCCACTCCAGCAGGGTGTTGTTGATCTTCGCGATGGTGCCGTCCATCAGCGTCGACAGGTACCCGCACGGCGCGCTCTCGTAGAGTTCCTCGGCACTGTCCTCCAGCAGCCCCGCGAACACGGCGTTCGAGGTCGCCCCGCCGCCGGTGTCGTGCGGGTCGGGTTGTGACCCGGTCCGCGACATCACCGCAGTTCCGCGAGGAAGCCCGTGATCGCCTCGTTGGTCGCCTCCGGCGCGGACAGGTGCGGGCAGTGACCGGTCGCGTCCAGGGTGACGAGCGTCGAGCCGGGGACCGTCCGGTGGACGTAGGCGCCCACCTCGCGGGGGGCGATGGCGTCCTGGGTGCACTCCAGGACGAGGGTCGGCACGGTGACCTTCTTCAGGTCGTCCCGCGAGTCCGACAGGAACGTGGCCCGGGCGAAGACGCGCGCCATCTCCGGGTCGGTGGCGCAGAAGCTGTTGGTGAGCTCCTCGCCGAGCTCGGGCCGCTCCGCGTTCCCCATGATCACCGGCGCCATCGCCGCCGACCAGCCGAGATAGTTCGCCTCCAGCGACTCCAGCAGCTCGTCGATGTCCTGGGCGCTGAACCCGCCGCGGTAGCCCTCGTCGTCGATGTACCGCGGGGACGGGGCGACCATCACCAGGGCCCCGATGCGTTCCGGGGCTCTGTCGGCCGCGAGTACGCCGATCATCGCGCTGACCGAGTGCCCCACGAACACCGCGTCCCGCAGGTCCAGCGCCTCGCATACGTCGACGACGTCCTGGGCGTACCCGTCGAGCGAGGAGTAGCGGGCCGCCGAGAAGGCGGACAGGTCGGAGCGGCCGGAGCCCACGTAGTCGAACAGCACCACTCGGTAGTTCTCCACCAGGGCGGGCACCGTCAGACGCCACATGTTCTGATCACAGCCGAACCCGTGTGCGAGCACCACGACCGGACCCTGGGGGTTGCCGGTGACGGTGACGTTGTTCCTGCGATCGATATCCATACCCGCAGTCTCGCAGGCCCCGGCTTCGGCCCCGGCCCCGAATCGCCCCCTCCGCATCCCGCCCGCGATCTCCACGGGGTCGACGGCCGGTGCGCCGCACGGTGTGCGGGGCATTCGGTACGGCGTCACGATGGAGCGCATGGCAGACAGTCTCACCACACGAACCATCGAGATCACCACAGGATCCACGGAAACCGTTCACGACCTGACCGCCGCCTGCGCCGCCTTCCTGCGCGAGGCGTCCCGGGGGCGGGACGGGCTGCTCAACGTGTTCACCCCCCACGCGACGGCGGGGCTCGCCGTGATCGAGACGGGCGCGGGCAGCGACGACGACCTCCTCGACGCACTGCGCTCGCTGCTCCCGCCGGACGACCGCTGGAGGCACCGGCACGGTTCACCCGGGCATGGGCGGGACCACGTACTGCCCGCACTGGTGCCCCCGCACGCCACGCTGCCGGTCGTCGGGGGCGAGCTGGCGCTGGGGACCTGGCAGTCGGTGGTCCTGGTGGACACGAACCTGGACAATCCGCACCGCACGGTGCGGCTCACCTTCCTGGGCTGAGCCTGGCCCGGCGCGGGCGGCGGGAGCCCGGACAACGCCCGCGGGCGTGGCCGCGGTACGGGCGGGTAGGCGCGGCCCGTGGGACCAGTACGCCGACCGGGTCGACCGGCGGTCGAGGAGAGGCGGGCAGGCCATGGGAGAGCAAGGCGCGTCGAGTCACGGCGGGGCGAGCGGCGCCGGAGCCGGCGCCGGCCGGGACGACCGTCCGCGCCGTACGCGAGCCTCGGCCGCTGAGGGACCGCGGCCGCAACGGCCGGAGCCCGTGGCCGAGTTGCCCGACGAGGGCGCGCCGGTCGACGAGCACGGCCGGCCCCCCGGGGCCCCGTCGCGCACCGGCACCGGATCCGCCGCGCCGCCGGCCGACCCGGAACGGGTCGAGCGGGCCGCCCCCGCCGGTCCGGCCGCGAGCGCACGCCCGTCCCCCCGCGGGACGGCCGACGACCGCGAGGAAACCGGCCGCAACGGCTAGCCGTCCGCCCGTAGGCCGCCTGCGCGGACAGCGCACGTCTCGCGGCGGTCCGGTGCCGCCGGGGAGCTGCGCCGCCCCCGGCGGCACCGGTGTGCCGCGTACCGACCGGTGTGTGCCGCGTACTAGGCGGGGGCGACGGCGCCGGCGGGCGGCTCGGCCGTCTCCGGGCCGGGTGACGGCTCGCTGAGCTGCTCGCGCAGGTAGTTCCACACCACCGAGACCAGCGCCGCCAACGGTACCGCCAGCAGGCTGCCCACCACTCCCGCGAGACTGCCGCCCAGCGTCACCGCCAGCAGGATCACCGCGGCGTGGAGACCGAGCCCGCGGCTCTGGATCATCGGCTGGAACACGTTTCCTTCGAGCTGCTGCACCACGACGATGATCGCCAGCACGATCAGCGCGTCCGTCAGGCCGTTCGAGACCAGCGCGATGAGCACCGCGACCAGACCGGCGAACAGGGCTCCCACGATCGGCACGAACGCGGACACGAAGGTCAGCACCGCCAGCGGCAGCACCAGCGGGACGCCGACGATCCACAGGCCCAGACCGATGAAGACGGCGTCGAGCAGCCCGACGAACGCCTGGGAGCGCACGAACGAACCGAGCGTGTCCCAGCTGCGCGCGGCCACGACCGGGACGTGCGTGGAGAGCCGGCCGGGGAGCTGGCGGGTCAGCCACGGCAGGAACCGCGGCCCGTCCTTGAGGAAGAAGAACATCAGGAAGAGCGCCAGGATGGCGGTGACCAGGCCGTTGAACACCGAGCTGACGCCGGTGACCACCGTGGAGACCGCGCTGCCGACGCTGTTCTTGATGCGGTCGACGGCCGAGTCGAAGGCACCGGTGATCTGGTCGTCACCGATGTTCAGCGGTGGCCCCGCCGCCCATTCGCGCAGCCTCTGGATCCCCTCGACCACGCCGTCGGCCAGCTCCCCGGACTGCGAGGCCACGGGTACGGCGATCAACGCCACGATGCCCGCGGCGAGAACGAGGAACAGCACGGTCACCGCCGACGCGGCGACGGCGGGGCGCCACCCGCGCCGGCGCAGGAAAGCGGCCACGGGCCACGTCAGCGTGGTCAGGAACAGAGCCACTATCAGCGGCCACACGACGGACCACATCCGGCCCAGAAGCCACAGCGTCACCGCGGCCATCACGAGGACCAGTAGTGACTCGCCGGAGACCCGTGCGGATACCCGCAGCGCGGCTGCGGTCTTTCTAGAACTCAGCGTGTCAGACATGGGATCACCCTATGGGCACCCCGGGCACCTCCTCCGGGCCCCCGCCAGGTACGCCCCAGCGGCGTGCGGAACGTACGCGTCAACACGGTGACCCCGTTCTCATCCTCCGAGGCGGGGGGATCGCCGGGGCGGCCGCAGCGGGGGCCGAGTCCGCCCGCCGGCCCGAGGAATCGGGGGCCGGCGCGGGGAGATGGGGCGGCCCTAGCCAGGTCGCGGCGGGTCCGGGACCTCGGGGGCGCGCGGAGTGGATCACTTCTGGTGCCACGATGCCCGGCGGAAGCCGGGCAGCGCGGTGAAGCGGCCGCACAGCGATGAGAGGGAGAAACGTGACGCCTCATCAGGTGGTCGACGAAGCAGCTCAGCCCATCCCGGGGCAGTCCAGGCCGGCCCCGGACGCACGGGGCGCCGCCCACCGGCCGGCCGGGTCCGCGTCACAGCGCCCCGACGCGGAACTCCTGATCGCCGCGTCCGTCCTGCTGGCGGACGCGGCCGTCACCGCGAAGCAGACCGGCGCGGAACTGACGGACGCGCTGAGCAGCTGGAGGCTCGGCCTGGCCGCCCTGACCCGTCCCGCGTGGGCCATCGGTACGGCGGTGTCCTGCGCCAAGGCGCTGACCAGCCCCTCCGGACTCGGCTTCGCCCCCAACGGCGGTGTCCTCGGGGAGCTGGCCCGCATGGCGGGGAGTGTGACCTACCGCCGCCCGGCCGCCGTGGCCATGGCCGTGGACGCCTTCGCGCTGCGGATCGAGGCCGCGGTGGTGGAACACCCGAACCTCGACTCCGCACTGGCCAGGCGGCTCACCGACGCCATGGTGGACGGGAACCGGTGGGAGGCGCTGCGGGCACTGCACGCGCTGGTCGAGCGTCTCGGCCTGACCCGCGCCCTGACCACCATCAGCCCCGTGATGATGGAGCTGCTGGCTCTCCTGGGGCTGCTCGACGAGAACCCGGTCAACGACGGCTTCTCCTGGGTGACGCTCGCCGGCGGCGTGCCGACCACGGATCCCTTCCTCGGGCTGCCGAGTTCGGTGCTGCGGTACCTCAACCCCGGACCGGGACGCGCGGAGCGCGTCGAGCCCGACTCCATCCTCGCCGACGTCCTGGCCACGTCCCGCAACGACATCGTCAGCTACGCCAACGACATCGGTACGCTCGGCAACCACGGGCTGGTGCTGCTGCGGCGCATCGCCTGCACCGACGGGCGCGTCAAGTACGTCCTCCTGCTGCCCGGTACGAGCTTCGGGCTGCCGAGCAACAGCACCCCGCAGGACCTGGTCGGCGCGTTCGACGGAGCCCTGCGCTCCGACACCACCTACACGCGCGCGGTACGCCGGCTGCTGCGCCGGGCGGGGGTGCCGGCCGGGTCGGAGCTGATGTTCGTCGGCCACAGCCTGGGCGGCCTGACAGCGATGAACCTGGCGGCGGACGTGGAGCTGGCGTCCACCTACCGGATCACGCATGTGGTCACGCTCGGCTCGCCCATCGACAACAAGCGCCCGGCCGACCACACCACGCAGGTGGTCAGCCTGGTCAACAAGCACGACGTGATCCCCATGCTCGACGGGCGCGGGCCCGCCTCCCCCCAGGACATCCCGGCGGGCTGGGTCGAACTGTCGTGGCTGGACACGTCGTACGACTACCCGCTGTCCCATGCCCCGCAGGCGTACTCCGCCACCCTGCGCGGGGAGATGGCGGGCTACCGGGACCGGGTGAACGAACTGATCGCGGCCTACGACGGCGAAGTCGTCGGAAACCAGCCGTACATGCTCCGCGACAAGTGACCACGTGACCGTGTGACCACCTGGCCGTGTGACCACGTGCCCGTGTGCCCGTGTGCCCGTGTGCCCGTGTGCCCGTGTGCCCGCGTGACCCCGAGGGAGACCGACCGATGACCCGACCGACGACCCCTGCCGACGGCGCTGCCACGACCAGTGCGCGGCCCGAGACGGCCCATGCCGTGGAGAACCTCCTGTTCAGCGCCGCGCTGGTGGCCCGCCGCCTGCCCTGGGCGGACCTGCCCGCACGCGCGCTGGGTCTGGACGCGCTGACCCGTGAAGGACTGACGCGCCGGCTGATGACCCACCTGCGGGGCCGCCGGCACGGTGGCCCGGTCCGGCTCCGTACGTCCTTCGGCACCTTCCTGGTGCCGGTGAGCCGGGCCGATGCGCGGAGCCTGCTGGAGGGCGCCGACGCGGCGGGCGCGCTGGGAACCGCGTCCGGGCTCGCCACCGACGGGAGCCGGTACGGCCTGTCGCCGCACACGGCCCCGGCGGGGGCGTGGGACGTACTGACCGAGGACGAACTCGACGGACTGACCGCCCGGGTGACCGAGAACCTGCTGCCGGTGCTCGGTGCCCGGCGGGAGGACGGCATCCTGGACGGGGACCACTGGCGGGCCGGCATGCTGCGGCTCAGTCGCAGCATCGTGCTCGGGTCCGGAGCCACCGAGGACACCCTGCTGAGCGAGATGGTCACGGCGGCGGCCCACGCCGCGGGCAGCCGCGCGTACGCGGAGCGGGAGGCGGCCGTGCGACGGCGGCTGGCCCCGTACCTCGCCGATCCCGACCCGGGCTCCCTCGCCGGCCGGCTCGCGGCGCGGGCCCCGGACGCCTCCGAGGCGGACCTGGCACTCGCGCACGCGCTGGCCCTGGTGTCGACGGCCACCAGCGTGTCTGGGCTCCAGGCACTGGCCCTGCTCGCAGCCGGATGTGCCCCCGCACCAGCCCCCGCATCCGACCCCGGATCCGCCGCCGAGGCCGTCACCTCGGCGGAGGGCGCCATGGACCTCGCCCTGGCGCACTACCCTCCCCTGTCCGCCGTGGTGTACCCGGTGCGCGCGCCGTTCGGCACGGACAGGGCGGCCCTCGCCCCCGGCGAGGAGATCCTTTACGCGGCCGAACTCGTGGAACGGCCCGCCCCGGGCGAGCGCGCGGATCCGGCGCGGGCGCTCTGCGGCCGCCCGTCCGGATGCGCCGCCGCGCGCTTCGCGGCCCTCGTCGGCCGGGAGGTCGTCCGCGGGGCCACCACCGGCGTACGCCCCGTTCTCATCGCGCCGGCGTTCACCGCCGACCGGCTGCCGGACACCCTCTCTCCCCGGAGCGTGCTCGTAGCGCTCGCCGCGTCCGACGGCCCCGGCGGGACAGCGGCCGGGCACGCCGGGACGCGCGCCGCCCGCGGGGCGCGCGGGCAGGCCGGTGCGGACCGGCTGGACCGCCACGCGGAGCGCCTGTCCGCCTGCGCCGCCGACGCCGGCTGGAACGGGAGCGAGGCCGGCGAACGGTTCCGCATGTTCCTCCTCGCACATGCCGACCGGTGCGCGAACGCGGCCTCCGACGTCCGACGGGCCGCGCGGCGGCTCTCGGACTGACGTCCGCCGCGCGGGGGCCTCCCCGTCCCGCCCCTCGAACGGACGATCTCGTTCCCTACGTTCCGACCAGCCGTGATCAACAGCCTCCGCGGACGTTGAACGGGCTGTAACCCGTCCGGTCGACATGCCGTCGACGACCAGCGATGCACGAGTGAGAGGTCCGACCGTGAGGGACAGTGTGGCCGAGATGATCAAGGCGGCGGGGGCTGAACTCGGCTCCGCCAGGCGCCTCCTCGGGGAAGCCGGTGAGGTGGCGTGGGACCGCCTGCTGGACTGGCTCGTCGACGACTACTTCCGGGTCGTCTCCCTCGGCCTGGAGAACATCCCCGCGGAGGGCCCCGCCGTGATCGCGGTCAACCACTCCGGCGCCTGGGGCCTCGACGCGTTCGTCCTGGACAAGGTCCTGGGCAGGGCGCTGGACCGCCGGGTGCGCTTCCTCGCGGCGCCGTTCGTCTTCCGCACGCCCATCCTGGGCCGGCACGCGCGCCGCAACGGCGCGCTCCCGATCGGTCCGACGGCCGGGGTCGACCTGCTCAACGCGGGCAGGCTCGTGGGGGTGTACCCGGAGGGCATCGCCGGTCTGGAGAAGCCGTTCACCGAGCGGTACCGCCTGCGGTCCTTCAGCCCGGGCTTCGCGGTCGCCGCCATCCGCGCGGGCGCTCCCGTGGTGCCGGTCGGGATCGTCGGCGCGGAGGAGGCCTGTCCCAAGCTCGGCGAGGTGCCGACCCTCGCCCGGCTCCTCGGGGTGCCGTACTTCCCGGTCACGACGCCCTTCCCGCTGCCGTCCAACTGGACCATCACCGTCGGGGAGCCGATCCCGGCGCCGGCCCGGCCCGAGGGCCTCGCCGCCCGCCGCGACGCCGCCCGCCTGCTCGGCGAAGCCACGCGTACCGCCGTCCAGGAGCTCATCGACCGAGAATTGGCCGAGCGGGAGAACCTGTTCGACTGAGCCGCCGTACGCGCACGGGCCGACCGGGCGACACGGGCGGCCCGGCAGCGCCGCGGGTCCGCGTACGGCGGCCTCCGGTGGCGCGTCACGGCGTACGGAGGCGGGCGGCGACCGGGCCGAGCCGGGACGGTTGGCCGCCGCCGGATGCGGGCAGCCGCAGGCCGTGACCTCGAAACCCGCACCCGCCACGACCCCCGACGGGCACTACGTCGTCATCGACGGCCGCCGCTGGCGGGCCACCGACCCGGCCGTCCCCGAGGAGGCCGGCGCCAGGCTGCGCGTCCACCTGATGGCGGCCAGGCGGGCGATCGCGGCTGCCCACCGCGCCGACGACCCGCGGGCCGAACGCGCCGCCCGGGACCGGGTGCAGCTGGCGAAGGTGGCCCTCGGCGAGCGCGGCGTGCCGTGGTGGGAGCAGAGCACGCCGGAGCGGCGCACCCGCTGGACGGACGGCCTGGCCGCGCTCGACGCCTGAGGCTCCGAGGGTCGATCCAAGGGCACGCGCCAGCACATGGCACCGCGTGGTGCCACATGGCACCGCTTGGCGCCACTTGGTGTCACCGGGTGCCGCGTGGCGTCGGTGCCAGCCGTTGGTGCCATCCTGGCTCACGTCGCTCTACGCTCATTCGTGCAGGTCAGGGCGATGGGCAGAACTTCTTCGCCGTGGCTGACATCGAAAGGCTTGCCGTTGGCGCCATAGTGGTGTCATAGTGGCGCCATGGACCTGACCCCGTATGTCGACACCCTCCGCCGCGAACTCGCGGTGGCCGCCGCGGCCGGCGGGGAGGATGCCCGCGAACTGGCCGAGCGGCTCACCGCCCCGTTGGAGTCGGCGACCCGGCTGACCATGCTGCACGTGCTCTCCGCCGCGATGAACGAGATCACCCGCGAGCTGGCCCCCGGTTCGGTCGACGTCCGGCTGCGCGGGGTCGACCCCGACTTCGTGGTCACCCTGCCGCCCGTCGCCGGAGCCGCCGAGCCGGCCGCGGCCGCCGAACCGGGCCGGGCCCAGGCGCCCGCCGATGCCGACGAGGGCGGCACGGCCCGCGTCAACCTGCGCCTGCCGGCCCATCTGAAGGCACGCGCGGAGGAGGCCGCGACCCGCGAGGGCCTGTCGGTCAACGCGTGGATGGTCCGGGCCGTGTCGGCCGCCGCCGACGGCGGCGCCCGGCCGCGTCCCGCGGAGAGGACCCAGACCGTCGGACAGGGCTTCACGGGCTGGGTGCGCTAGGCCCTCGGAGCTCCTCGCACAGCGCACCCCTCCCGGGGTGCTCCACCCCCCACATCACGTCCCACCAGCGGGGACGTCTCCAAGACCCAAGAGGACGGGACAGCCATGCCTACGTTCGACACCCCCGAACCGATCTCGACCACCGCCCGGGTGGACGCCGGCTCCATCCGGTTCAGCGCCGCGGACCGGAGCGACACCGTCGTCGCGGTCGTGCCGCGCGATCCGAAGAAGGACCTGGACGTGCGGACGGCGGAACAGACCGAGGTCACGTACGCAGGCGGCGTCCTGACCGTCAGGACACCCAAGGCGAATCTGTTCGGCCGCACCGGCACCGTCGATGTGACGGTGGAACTGCCCACCGGCTCGCGTGTGGACATGACCGGTGCGTGGGCGCAGGTCCTCGGGGAGGGAAGGCTCGGGCAGGTCCGGGTGAAGACCTCCTCCGGCGACGTCCGCCTCGACACGACCGGCCCGCTACGACTGACCGCCTCCCACGGCTCGATCACGGTCGACCGGGTCGAGGGCGCGGCCGAGATCAGCACCAGCTCCGGCAGCCTGCGCGTCGGGTTCGTCGACGGCTCCGCGGTCCTGAAGAACTCGCACGGCACCACGACGGTCGGCGCCGCGACCGGCGACCTGCGGGTGAGCGGCGCCAACGGCGACATCGACATCGCACGCGCCGAGGCCTCGGTCACCGCCACCACGGCCCACGGCACCCTGCGGGTCGCCGAAGTCGCCCGTGGAACGGTTCAGCTGGAGACCTCCTACGGTGCGATCGAGATCGGCATCCGCGAGGGCACCGCCGCCTGGCTCGACGTCAACTCCGACCACGGGCAGGTACGCAACACGCTCAGCGCCTCCACGGCCCCGGAGGAGACCGACGACACGGTCGAGGTCCGCGCCCGGACCCGGCACGGCAACATCGACGTGCGACGCGCCCGGCTCTGACCGGCTGCCCCGCGCACGCGCCCACCATCCCGTCACCTCCGCGCCCACCCCCCGTCACCTCACCCTTCGAACGGAGGGCTCCATGCCTTCTTCTGTCATGCCCATGCCTAGTGCGCAGTCGTCCGCCGCAATCGCGGCGAGCGGGTTGCGCAAGTCCTACGGGGACAAGACCGTCCTGGACGGCATCGATCTGCACATCCCGGCGGGGTCGGTGTTCGCCCTGCTCGGACCGAACGGCGCCGGCAAGACCACGGTCGTCAAGATCCTGTCCACGCTCGTCACCCCGGATGACGGACAGGTCCGCATCGCCGGCCACGACCTCGCCGCGGACCCCCAGGCCGTACGCGCCGCGATCGGCGTGACCGGACAGTTCTCAGCCGTCGACGGATTGATCACGGGCGAGGAGAACATGTGGCTGATGGCGGACCTCCACCACCTGCCCCGCACCGAAGGGCGCCGGGCAGCCGCTGAACTCCTGGACCGCTTCGACCTCGCCGACGCCGCCCGCAAACCCGCCTCCACCTACTCCGGAGGCATGAAACGACGCCTGGACATCGCGATGACCCTCATGGGCAGCCCGCGGATCATCTTCCTCGACGAGCCCACCACCGGACTGGACCCCCGCTCCCGCCACACCATGTGGCAGATCATCCGCGAACTCGTCACCACCGGCGTCACCGTCTTCCTCACCACCCAGTACCTGGAGGAAGCCGACCAACTCGCCGACCGCATCGCCGTCCTCCACCACGGCGCCATCGCCGCCCACGGCACCCCGGAACAACTCAAGCGCATGATCCCGGGCGGACACGTCCGACTGCGCTTCACCGACCCCGCCGCCTACCGCCACGCCACCCACACCCTGCACGACACCACCCGCAACGACGACGCACTGACCCTGCACATCCCCAGCGACGGCACCCCCCACCACCTGCGCACCCTCCTCGACCACCTCCACACCACCGGTATCGAGGCCGACGAGATCACCCTCCACACCCCCGACCTCGACGACGTCTTCCTCGCCCTCACCCACCCCGCCAACCAGCCCGACCAGCAGAAGGAAGACGTCCGATGAGCTCCCTGTCCCTCGCCGTCCGCGACTCGACCACCATGCTGCGCCGCAACCTCCTGCACGCCCGCCGCTACCCCTCCCTCACCCTGAACCTCCTCCTCACCCCGATCATGCTGCTCCTGCTCTTCGTCTACATCTTCGGGGGCGCGATGAGCGCGGGCATCGGCGGCGGCGGCCGCTCCGCCTACATCGCCTATCTCGTACCGGGCCTCCTGCTCATGACCATCGGCAGCACCACCATCGGCACCGCCGTATCCGTCTCCACCGACATGAACGAGGGCATCATCGCCCGCTTCCGCACCATGGCCATCCACCGCGGCTCGGTCCTCATCGGACACGTCATCGGCAGCGTGATCCAATCCGTCGCCAGCGTCATCCTGGTGGGCGCCGTCGCGCTGGCCATCGGATTCCGCTCCACCGACGCCACACCGCTCGAATGGCTGGCGGCCCTCGCCCTGCTCACCCTGTTCGCCCTGGCCCTCACCTGGATCGCTGTCGCCATGGGCATGGTCAGCCCCAACGCCGAAGCGGCCAGCAACAACGCGATGCCGTTGATCGTCCTGCCGCTGATCTCCAGCGCGTTCGTCCCCATCGAGGCGATGCCCGGCTGGTTCCAGCCGATCGCCCAGTACCAGCCCTTCACCCCCGCCATCGAGACCCTCCGCGGCCTCCTCCTCGGCAGCGAGATCGGACACAACGGCTGGCTCGCCATCGCCTGGTGCCTGGCACTGACCGCACTCGGCTACCTCTGGTCAGCCTCGACGTTCAACCGCGACCCGAGGTAGCCCGGACGGCCGCGCGGCCCTCCCCGTCCCCGGGCGGCGTACTCCGACACCCAGTCCGCGTTCGCCGCCCCCCACCTGCGCCGCCGCCCGTGTTACCGTGGTGCACGCCCCGATCTCCCCCCCCGCCCCTGGGCGGCCGGCCGGCCCGGCGCCCCCGCCCGCCCGGGGGGGGCCAAACCCCCCCCCGTTGGGGATCCCCCCCGCCCCGCTCGTGCGCCGCCTCCCGTACGCCGCACCCGGCCGTCCTCGCCGGCGGCGGCCGGCCGGGCCACCGCTCACCGCTCACTGCTCCTCAGGCGGCTTGCCCTCCGCCGCGGACACCTCGACGAACTCGACCTGGCCCTTGGCGTTCAGCCGCAGGATCGGCACGGCCTTGTTGCGCGGGTTGCCGTTGTTCTGGAAGGAGATGAAGCCGCTGGCCCCGGCCACCTGCTGGGTGCCGTCCATCTGGTGGAACATCCGGGCCACCGCGTCACCCACCACCTGCCCCTGCCAGCGGGCGGACATCTGGATGCCGTGGGCGGCGGCCAGGACCGCGTCGTGGCCCATCAGCGCCCCGCCGTCCTCCCGGGGGTCGTGCGGGAACCACTGGTCCAGCAGTCCGCCCGGCTGGAAGTTCTTCGCCGAGGGCGCCGACACCGCCTGCGGGGCCGCGCGGTACATATCGGGGTGGGAGAGACCGGTGTACAGCACCTGGATGCCCGTCTCGGCGGCGTGGGCGAGCTGCGCGGGGCTCAGGTTGGTCGTGTCGTCGCCGGCGAACAGGGTGAACTGCTGGTCGGTGCAGCTGCGGTTGGACAGTGCGTCGAGGAAGTGGGTCAGATGCAGGCCGCGACCCGCGAAATAGACGAGCTGGGGCCGCTGCTGACACAACTGGCCCGGCATGTAACGCAGTTCGTTCTGCCAGGCGCTGCTGACGGAGGAGTCGTAGGTCATGCGCTCGGCGACGAGCCGGTGCTTGTCCCCCTCCGGGAAGGCCTTGGTGAAGGCGGTTCCGAGCGTGGAGGCGTAGAGGTTGCCCTCCGCCACGTCCTGGATGACGACGGCCGTGGCGACGCCGTGCCGTTTGAGGTAGGCGGCGCCCGCGTACGCCTCGTCCTCGTTGGTGGGGGCGACCCGGACGAAACCGTTGATGCCCTGGATGTTGGTGGCCGTCATGGTGGCGCCGACCATGGCGAGGCCGTGTGCGGAGAGGCGCTCTATGGCCGCGAGGTTCTCCTTCGTGCTGGGGCCGAGACCGGCCACCGCCACGAGCCGGTCCGGGGAGTCCTTGCGGGCGATCAGCGCGTCCACGGTGTGCTTCCACTGCGCGGACCTGCTGCCCGCGTTGGCGATCAGCAGGCGGATCTTCGGGGTCGCGGCGAGGTCGCCGCGGTTGTGCCGGTACTGGGCGAGGTAGGCGCCCTGGAGCTCGCGGCGGACGCCCTCGGCGGAGTTGCTGTCCTCGGCGGTGGTGGTGAAGGAGGTGAGGTAGGCGACGCTGACGTACGGCTCCTTGGCGCCGTCGGCCAGCACCCTGCGGTTCTCCTCCTCGATTTTCGCGCTGACGGCGTCGAGGTGCGGGGCGAACACGTACGATCCGTCGGTCACTCCGACGCACTCGTCGGCCGGGCCCTGTTCGACGACCCCGTCGGCGCAGCGGGCCTGGCGCTCCTGGAGCCAGCCGACCCCCAGCCACAGGGCCGCCACCAGGGTGACGGCGGCCGCGGTGGCGAGCGCGACGCGGCGTACGACATGCAGCGGCCATTCGAGTCTGGGCACGCGCTCAGCCCTCCCAGCCGGCGGTCTGGGGATCGCGCCAGTGGCGGTACCGCTCCGCCTCGTTGAACAGGGCCACGATGTCGTTCCTCCTCAATTGGGACAGCTGCGTGTATCCGTCGGCGAGCAGGTCGCCCAGCCGCATGGCGGGGTCGGCGAGCGGATCGCTCCACACCCAGCGCGTGGTCACCAGGGTGTGGATCACGGACTCGGTGTCCACCACGCCCCCGGGCCGGCGCGGGGCGAGCCCGGCGAGGAGTTCCAGCGGCCCGCTGCCGGAGGGCAGGCGGTTGGGCGCGGCGGTGATCGCGTCGAACTCGGAGATCCACTGCGCGGCCGGAACCGCGGTGAAGCGGCGCGTCAGATGGGCGGTGACCTCCTCGGTGTGCCCGAGGGCGAGCTGGTGGTACATCTCCTGCACCGGTCTGCCCTCGCCGCGGTAGTACTCGGCGAGCAGTTCGTGCACGGCGTCCCACGCGCCGGGACGCGCGGCCAGCCGCCACAGGAGCAGCCTGCGCAGCCACGGGTGCAGTACGGGGACGACCGTGACGGGTCCCGTCAGCAGCCAGCGGGAGCGGATCTCGCCGAACAGGGAGTCGTCCGGGCTCAGCAGCCGCGTGGCCACGGAGAAGTCCCGGGCGGCGGCGCACTCGGCGAGCGCCGCGCGCCGGGTCGCGTCGAAATCGCGCAGGAGGTGGCCGAGGGCCGTGTCGGCGAGGGTGGCGGAGTCCTCGCCGGTGCGCAGCGGCCGGTCGGGCAGGGTCCGCAGCCAGCGGTCCTGCTCGGGGCCCGAGGCCGGCGGGGGCCCGGACTGGCGCAGTACGTCGAGTACTTGGTGGACGGCGCGCGGCAGTCCGCCGGTGAGCCGGTGCACGAAGGGCGTGAGACGGGTCAGCGGGGCCAGGTCGCCGTGCCCGCCGAGCTGGAGCTCGATGCGGATCCGCACCTCGTCCAGGTTGAGGTCGCGCAGGCGTAACGGGTACCACCAGCTGTCCTCGCTGTCGCGGGTCGGCCGGTGGGCGTTCCAGTCGGCCAGCGATGCCCGGTCCGGGCCGCGCAGCCGCCAGGGCCACGAGTCCCCGGTGGCCGGACCCCAGCGGGGCAGCCAGCGGTTGGAGCTGGCGACGACGGTCAGCGGGTCGCTGGCGTGGCCGGCCACGACCGTCTCGTCGTGCCGGGAGCGCAGCAGCAGGTCGAGGAAGCGGCGGCCGTAGTCGGTGTGGGAGTTGTCGAGGAGCAGGAGGTAGGAGCGCGGCATGAAGTTGCGGGCGGTATTGCGGCGGAGGTCCTCCAGGAACGCCGAGAAGAGGACGAGGTCGAGCCGCTCCTGTTCGTTCTCGCCACCCTCGTGGCGCCAGAGGTTCAGCTCGACGAGGGCCTCCATGGGGTCCGAGCTGCGGATCGCGGGGTGGCGTCCGTACCACTGGGCCCCGGCGGTGAGCCGGCTGCCCCGTCTGCCGCCGAGCAGGGCGGGCATGGTGCGGCGTCCGCGCCGCAGGGCGTCCTGGAAGAGGGCGAGCGCCGCGGTGGACGCCCCTTCGGGCATGCCGACCGCGCCCATGCCGACTTCGAAGAAGGCGGCGAGGTAGTCGCCGTGCCGGGCCTCGTTCTCCTCCTGGAACTGGTCGAGCCGGCGCTGCACGGCGCGCCGGCCGTCGGTGAGGCTGCGCATGCGCAGCTCCTGGTCGGAGGCGAGCAGGCCGAGGCTGAGCAGCGGGAAGTGGGAGCGGCCGTAGCGGGGGAGTTTGCGTTCGAGCTGGCGGGCCAGGAGCCCGAGGGCGTAGCGGGGCAGCAGGGACTGGGCGCCGCCGAAGTTGACGAAGGCGAACGGGTAGTCCGGCCCGAAGTGCTCCATGAGGGCGCTGTGCGCCTCACTGGCGCCGCTGCCGGCCGGGCCGAGCAGCATGGTCAGGGGCCGCTCCGCCGCCGGGTCCTCCTTCAGGCACGCGTCGACCAGCGACAGGATGCCGCTGCGGCCCCGCAGGCCCATGCCCGTACCCGGTTCCCTCACGTGTGATCCCCCCCAGGACGACGCTTCCGAGGAGTAGAGCCTGCCATCCGCAGCCGGAGCCGGACAGGGGTTTCCGCTGGTTGCTCGGTTTCGGTCCGATCCGCGCTTCGTTTCGGTCCGGTCCGCCCGTCACCCGGAGGGGGCCGCCAGTGGGGCGGGGACGCGTTCGAGGACGCCGCCCGCGAAGACGTCGTACAGGGGGAGCGTCTCCAGGTGCACGTAGCCGATGTGGCAGTCGCAGACGGCCAGGGGGCAGCCGCGCGGGGACAGGGCGGCCCGGTAGGAGCCGTCGTAGAGGTTGCCCAGTTCGGCGGGGACGAAATGGCAGCGGCGGACCGTGCCCGCCCCGTCCACCGAGATGACCGACTCCCCGGTGCGGCACGGCAGTCCGGCCGAGCGGTGGGGATGGCGGCTGTACGGGAAGAGCGGGTCCAGGGCGGTCCACTCCGCCGCCTCGGCATCGGTGTAGGTGCGGCCCTCGGCGGCGTTGACCCAGAGGTAGACGTGGTCCGGCAGGTCGGCGCGCAGCCGGCGGGCGTGGGGCAGGTTCTCCGGCAGGCCGACGATGCCGACGCTGTGGCGGATGCCCCGGTCCGCCAGCTCCCCGACCTTCGCCAGGAAGCGCGCGTAGGGCGTCTGGCCGGGGTGGTATGTGCACCACAGGGCCACCGTGGCCGGGTCGGCCTCGGCGAGCCAGTCGGTGCGGCAGCTGAGGTTGGTCTGGATGACGACCCGTTCCACGTGCGGCCGGTGCGAGAGGTCCACCAGGGCGCGGCGGTACCAGGAGCGCACCAGGCCCTCGCCCCAGGGAGTGAAGAGGATCGAGAGCCGGTCGCCCCGCTGCGCCGCCGCCCAGGCGCTGAACCGGTCGAGGGCCGCACGGTCGGCGCGCAGCTGCGCGGTCGTGTCGCGGCGCTTGGCGAAGGGGCAGTACGGGCAGTCGTAGTCGCAGGAGGCGAGCGGGCCGCGGTACAGGATCGTCAGGTCCACAAGGGCTACTTCGGGTCGTAGGCGGCCATGGCGGCCCGCACGGCGGGTGAGAAGAGGGCCGGGCCGAGGGCGTCGGAATGGGCGAGCCCCTCCGGGGTCAGGCGCAGCTCCCCGCACTCGGCGGCGGCCGTGTCGAGCCAGCCGCGGGCGGTGAAGGCGCCGAGTTCCGCGGGGAAGTCCTCGTGCGGACCGGTGCCGAAGCGGGCGCGGTAGTCGGCGAGAGGCATGCCCCGGGCCTGGAGCAGGGACTGCAGGAGGTGGCGGCGGCGCGCCTCGCCGCCGTCGACGTACCTGCCGTGCTCGGCGCGGCCGAAGTCGCCGGTGGCGGTGTAGTCGTCGATGATCGCCCGGACCTCGCCCATGTCGACGGCGTAGTCGAAGGAGTAGTGCACGGCCGAGGTGTAGGAGCGGGCGCCGCAGCCCAGGCCGATCATGCCGTCCGTCTGGCAGGCGTGGTCGTCGGGCCCCTGCGGGGCGGCGCCGGCCCGGCGGAACATGCGCATCGACACCTGCTCGTAGCCGTGGGCGAGGAGGTGGTCGCGGCCCCGGCGGTAGAGGTCCAGGCGCTGCTCGTCCCACGCGCTGTCGGTGTGCGCGGTGCGCCGGGCGAGGCCGGTGAGCGGACGGACGTACAGCGGGTAGAGGTACAGCTCCTCGGGCTCCCAGGCGAGCGCGGCGTCCAGGGAGGTGCGCCAGGTGGCGGGGGTCTGGCCGTCGATGCCGTAGATGAGGTCGATGTTGAGGACCGGGATGCGGGCCTCGCGGATCCGGCCGAGCGCCCCCTCGACGTCGGCGCGGCGCTGCGGGCGTACGGCCGCCCGCGCCTCGGCGTCGACGAAGCTCTGGACGCCGATGCTGAGCCGGGTCGCGCCGCGCTCGGCGAGGACCGCGAGCCGGTCGGCGGTAGCCGTCGCGGGTGAGGTCTCGACGGAGAGCGGGACGGCGCGCAGGTCCGCGCCCATACGGAGCTCGGCGATGTCGCAGAGCCGGGTCAGCTCGTCGGCGGTGAGGAAGGTCGGGGTCCCGCCGCCGAACGCGGCGTTGGCGAACCGGACCGGGCCGTCGTCGCCGAGGGCTTCGCGGACGGCGGCGGCCTGGCGGTCGAGGGCGTCGAGGTAGCGGCCGGCGAGGCCGTCCGGGGCGCCGATACGGGTGAACAGGTTGCAGAAGCCGCAGCGGACCTCGCAGAACGGTATGTGGAGGTAGAGGGAGAGCGCGCTCTTGTCCTCGCCGCGCCACAGGTCGCGCAGGGCCGGCCGGCCGGGCAGCGGGCGGTACGCGGTCTTGTGGGGGTAGGCGTACACATAGCTCTGGTACGGGCGGACGGGCGCGCCGGTGCCTGCCGCGGCGGTCGCGGTCGCGGGGGTGGTGACGAGGGCGGTCATACGGACGGCTCCAGGAAGAAATGGGCGTACGGCACGGTCCACACGGCCTCGTGGGCGAGGCGGTGGCCGGTGTAGCCGTCGTCGCCGTAGGTCGTGCCGTGATCGGAGCAGACGATGGCGAAGCAGCGGCGGCGCGAGCTCATCGCGGCGAACAGCCGGCCGATGTGGCGGTCGATGTACTCCAGGGCGGCGGCGTGGGTGGCGCGGCTGTCCCCCGCCTCCCGGGTGGCGCCCGCCAGGTGGAACCAGTTGGGCTGGTGCAGCGCGGACGCGTTGAGGAAGAGGAACAGCGGCTGCTCCGCGGGGAGGGAGCCGACGACCCGCTCGACCCGCTCGACCTGCGCCTCGAAGGAGGCGGGGGAGGCCACCCCGAACTCCGGCTCCCAGTGGCTCTCCTGGAACATCCCGGGGAGTACGCCGCCCAGCGCTCCCCGCTTGTTGAAGAAGCCGACGCCGCCCACGCACACGGTGCGGTACCCGGCCGCGGCCAGGCCGGAGACCAGGTCGGGGGTGTCGAAGACGTACGTGCGCCCGGCGGTGCTCTCGCTGCCGGCGAAGCGCGCGGCGAACAGCCGCGCGTGCGGCCCCGGCGCGGCGGGCGTCGGCAGGAATCCGGCGAACATCGCCTGGTGGGAGGCGTAGGTGAAGCTGCCGGGGGCGTGCCGCCGCTCCCAGGCGCCGCCGGAGAGGTGGCGGGCCAGGTGCGGGATGCGGCCGGCCGCGGCCAGTTCGGCGGCGACGTCGTAGCGGAGGGTGTCGAGGGTGAGCAGCAGGAGGTCGTCGCGGCCGACGACCTCGTTCATGTCCGGTTCACCCGTGTCGGGCCCGTGCCGGTCGGATCCGGGCGGGCGGGTCCCGGCGCCGGCGGGCTCAGGCTGGTGCATGGCGGTCGTTCCTCGCGTGGTCGTGCGGCTGTGCGCGGTGTCGTACGTACGGCAGTGCGGCGGCGACCTGGGCGGCGTACGTGTCGAGGCCCTCGGCCCCGCTGCCGGGCAGGCCGCTCAGACCGGGCAGCAGGTCGCCGAAGGCGTTGACCTCCGCGACGGCGAACCGCCGCCAGCCGACGGCGGGCAGCAGGTCCACGCCGACGCACAGGGTGCCGGGGAAGCAGGCCGCTGCCCGCTCGCAGATGTCCAGGGCGTCCGACCAGCGGGGGCCCGCGGCCTCGACAGCCGCGGACAGGTCGCCTCGGCTGCCGCCGAGGTGCAGGTTGGTCATGGGGGAGCGGCTGGTGCGGACCACGGCATGGGTGGCGCGGCCGGCCACGACGACGACGCGGAGGTCGGCCGTGCGGCCGGCCAGCGAGGCCTTGGGCCACCAGCGTTCGACGTGCAGGCCGTCGGGGGCGAGCGCGTCGACCAGCGCGGCGATCTCCCGCTCGACGGTCAGGCGGCGCACGCGCAGGGAGTTGTGCAGACTGCCGTCCTCCGCCGTCTCGACCGAGGTGGTGGCCCGGACGCGCCCCCGGCCCGCCGTCTCGACGGCGACGACGCCGGAAGCGGACGAGCCGTGGGCGAGCTTCACGAACACGCGCGGCATGCCGTGCAGGTCCATGAGGGCGCGGACGTCGTCCCAGCCGCCCACCGGCGGCCCGCCGCCGGAGGTCGGGGAGGGGGGCACGGGTACCCCGGCGGTGTCCAGGGCGCGGTGGCACCGCCGCTTGTCGAAGAGGACGGCCAGCTCGTCGGGGTCGTCGAGGCGTACGCCGCCGGCGAGGCTCCGTACGGCCGCGGTGAACCGCGCGTACCAGCGGGCGCCGCCCTCCACACGGGTGGGGTCCGCCAGACCCCGCAGGGCCCGGTCCACCTCCGCGTTCTCCCCCGGCGAGTCGAGGCGTACGAGCTCGTCGGGGGCGAAGGCGGCGCCGCCCGCGCGCAGTACGGACGTCCACGGCACGACCCGGGGGGCGGGCAGCCCGCTGTCCCGGACGGCCCGGACGAACAGCTCGACGCGGCGGTTCTCCCGGTTGCCGACGACCGCCCAACGCGAAGGCGCGTGTTCCGCCACGACCGCCGCGCTACTCGCCGACGGCGACGAAACGCCAGACACGGCCGTCCCACTCGTCCTCGTCCGCGTTGCCCGGGTCGAGGGAGAGCCGCACGCCGGCGCTCTCCAGCGTGTCCCGGAAGCGCTGCCGCAGCGGTTCGCTGAGGTAGTTGTGGTGGAGGTCCAGGGCCGCCAGATGGGTGAGGGGCTGGCCGCCGAGCAGCGCGGCGCCGCCCTCGTCGGTGAGGACGCCCATCGACAGGTCGAGGGCCTCCAGCCGGGCGACGACGGGGGCGGCGGCCACCGCGGCGGCGATCTCGTCCTGGATGTCGCTGTTGCGCAGGCCGAGGTGGCGCAGGCCCGGCAGGCGGTCGCCGCCCAGGATCGGCTCCAGATCGGCCGCGGTGCAGTCACCGCCGTAGTTCGCCGTGCCGAGCCAGAGATCGAGGCTGTGGAGGGCGGGCAGGTCGCTGGCGGCGACACCGCGGACGGCCTCGGCGGGCATGCCGCCGGTCTCCACGGTCAGGGAGCGCAGGCGCCGGTGCGTGAAGGGGGGTATGACGAGGCCGGTGCCGCCGCGGACGCCGAACTCCTCCAGGTCGGGGAAGCCGTCGAGGAGCGGGCCGACGTCGCCCTGGCTGATCCAGGAGATCTCGCACTCCTCGGACTCCATGTCGCCGAGGAACAGGGCCCGCAGGGCGGGCAGTCGGGGGCGGGCGGCGAGGAGCGCGGCGATGATGTCCCCGGGACCGCTGTCGTACGCGTCCTCCCACGCGCCGACGACGATCGCCCGGACGCGGGTGGTGTCGACGGCCTCGGTGAACCGGGCGAACGCCTCCGGCCAGGTCTCCTCCGCGTCGTAGGTGTCGGACGACACCCGCCACGCGACGGCGTCCGCCTCGGGCAGGAGGTCCAGGCCCTTCTCGTCGCCGGACGCCGGGAAATCGAAGACGGGCAGTCCGTACGACTCCCGCAGATGGCTCGCGTAACTCATGGTCCCCGCCGTTCCTCGCCTGTCTCGTCCGGTGCCGCGCCGGTGTGCCGCGTCCGGTGCGCGCCTGCAAGTTGTAGCAAGAGGCTCTGACAACGGCCGAGGCAGGGGCGGCCGCGGGGCCGTTGTCAGTGGCCCGCCGTAGCTTCGGAACCGACGCGGCGCACCGGGCGGCGCGTGGGAAGGGGGAGACGTATGTACCGGCAGGGGGACGTGCTCGTCGTGCCGTTGGCCCAGTCGCAGGTGCCGCCGTACGCCGCGAACGCGCCGGCGGAGCCGCGGGACGGGCGCGGGCGGCTCGTCCTGGCGCTGGGCGAGGTGACCGGGCACGCGCACGCGGTGCTGGGTCCGGGCCGGCTGGTGCGGGAGCAGGGGCCGTTGGCCCCGCTGCTGCTCCACCTGCCCGATGGGGGGCGGGTGGTGCACGAGGAGCACGCCGCGATACCGCTGCCGAAGGGCTGGTACCGGGTGGTGCGGCAGCGGGAGTACGTGCCGGGCTCGGTGCGGCTCGTGGCGGACTGAGCGGCGGCGCGAGCGGCGGACCGGATGTGGACGGGGTGGCGGACGGAGTGAGGACCGAGTGGGGGACAGCGTGGCGGAACGGGTGGGCGGCGTGGACGTGGTGAGCGCGGCGGGAGGAGCGGTGGTGGATCGGGCACGCGTCGAGGGGGCGGACCCGGCGCACGGCGCGGTCGAGGAGTGGCGGGCCGTCGTGGCGGCGACCGGGCCCGCCGACCGCGCCGCGGCGGAAACCGGTGTGCGCCTCGCCTACCGCGCGGCCGGCCTGCCCGAACCGGAACGGATCGTCTGGGCGGACTCCCCGCGGGCCGCGCTGGCCCTGCTGGGCGACGCGGACGGCCCGTGGGGGGCGCAGGCGCGGGGACGGAGCGTACGGGACGCGGTCCGCAGCGCGCCGTGGGCGGCCGAGCGCGCCCGGGCGCAGGACCGGTGGGGCGGCCAGGGCTGGGGGCGCAGGTGGGCTCTGACGGGCGCGAGGTTGTGGGAGAACACGGAGCGGCTGGCGGGACGCGTCCGCACCGGGCTCGTCGAGGAACTGGCCGCCGCCGACACCGGACGGGAGGCGCAGGTCCGGCTGCTCCTCCTGGACGCCGTGCTGGGCCAGCACGACGGGGCCTGGCTGTGCGCCTTCGACACCGGCCCGGGTACCCCGCTGGAGGGCCTCGCCGCGGTGGCCCGGGCGGCGGGCTGGTGGTGGCCGTACGAGCGGCTGGCCGTGGTGTGCGAACGCCCGGCGGAGCTGTACCGGGACGAGGCGGGCCGACTGGACCGCGGTGACGGCCCCGCCCTCGCGTTCCCGGACGGGTTCGCGCTGCACGCGTGGCGCGGGATGCCCGTGCCCGCGCATTTCCTCGCCGGCCTGGACGCGCTGACACCCGAGCGCATCCGGGACGAGGAGAACGCGGAACTGCGCCGGGTCATGCTGGAGTACTACGGCTACGAGCGCTACCTCGCCGCGACGGGCGCCGAGCCGGTGCACCGGGACGGTACGGGCGTCCTGTGGCGGATGCCGCTGCCGGGCGACGAGGACGTCGTCATGGTGGAGGTGGTCAATTCCACGCCCGAGCCGGACGGTACGAGCCGGACGTACTGGCTGCGGGTGCCGCCGGACACGCGGACCGCCCGGCAGGGAGTGGCCTGGACCTTCGGCCTGGACGAGGAGGCCTACGCGCCGGTACGCGAGACGTGACGCGCGGGCGGCTCCCGGACCCGGGCACGTTCCCGCCCGTGCCCGCCGCTGAGGAGTGGCGGCCGTGCGCACGGGCAGGGCAGGCTGGACTCATGAGAGCACCCGGGCGCTCGTCCCCGAGACCGGGAGCGGGCGGCCACCACAAGATCCTTTTCACCCTCGCCGAGTGCCTGCCCTTCGCACTCGCCCTGCTGGTGCTCCTCGTCGAGCTCACCCCCGTCCACTTCGTGTACACCGGCCCCCTGCTGGTCGCCACACCCGCACTGGCCGCGGTGGCCATGGGTCCCAGGGGCACGCTCGCCGCGGCGGGGGTGGCTGTCGGGGTCAGCGTGATCACCGCCACCCACAACCAGGCCTGGGGCGCGCAGCAGGTCTACACGAACCTGTTCGCCCTGTTCCTGGTGTCGGTGGCGAGTTTCCTGTCGAGCCGCGCGGTCCGCACGCGCCGGGAGAACGAGCTCAACCAGGTACGCCGGATCGCCGTGGCCGCCCAGGAGGTCCTGCTGCGGCCCGTGCCGGACCGGCTGGGCTCCGTACGGGCCGCCAGCATGTACGTGGCGGCCGAGACGGGTGCGCAGATCGGCGGCGACCTGTACGACGCGGTCCAGACCCGGTACGGGGTCCGGATGATCGTCGGGGACGTCCGGGGCAAGGGGCTGCCCGCCGTACGCGCCGCCGCGGTCGTGCTCGGCGCGTTCCGGGAAGCCGTGCACTACGAGGACGACCTGGTGGAGGTCATCAACCACTGCGGAGCCGCCCTCCGGCGGGACGCCGCCATCGTGGGCGCGAGCGGTGAGGACCGCGACGGCGCCCTCCTGGAGGGGTTCGTGACCGCCCTCGTGGCCCAGATCGCGGACGGACCCGGCATCGAAGTGATCAACCGGGGCCATCCGCCCCCCGTGCTGCTGCACGACGGCGAGGTCCGGCTCCTGGCGCCCGGCACGCCGCTGCCGCCGCTCGGGCTGGAGGAGTTCATCAGCGGCCCGTCCGGGACGGACACCTATCCGTTCGAGCCGGGGGACCGGCTGCTGCTGCACACCGACGGCGTCATCGAGGCCCGTGACGGAGCCGGTGCCTTCTTCGACCTGCCGGCGGCCCTGACGGCGATGCGCGACCGCACCCGGCCCGGGTTCCTGGAGGGCCTGCGCCAGGCGCTGATCGACCATACGCAGGGCGCTCTGGCGGACGATGTGGCGGTCATCCTGATCGACCGGCTCGAACGGGAGTGACCTTGGGACGCCGGATGACCCGGGGGAGCGGGACGACATGACAGAAGGGCCCGGATCCTGATCAGGATCCGGGCCCTTCCACGTGGTAGCGGGGACAGGATTTGAACCTGCGACCTCTGGATTATGAGCCCAGCGAGCTACCGAACTGCTCCACCCCGCGTCGTTGAATCCCACTCTACGCCATCCGGGGCCCTCCCGTTCACCATTTCTCCTGCTCAGGCCTGCTCAGGCCGGCTCAGCTCCTGCTCAGGCCTGAGCAGGAGCTGGCCCGAGCCCCCGCCGGTGCGCCGCGTCCGGGTGCGGCGGGCCCGTCAAGCGGGCGCTCGGCCGCGTTCGCGAACCACCCCGACGCCGCCCAAACACGCTGGGCGGAAGGATCACTGCATCGAGGTAACGCGGTCGGCTTCACCGGGGTGAATGGGACGACCCGCCGCTAGGGTTCCCGTGGATCTCACCGGATTCCCGGATATTCACCCCCATTTTCCTCTTTCACCGGCGACCTGTGCCCAGCCCCGATCGCCGCCCTGCCGAAGGAGAGCCCGCCCGATGACCGTTGACACCACCACCGTGCAGCAGCTGGAGCAAGCGACCAGGCAGTCCAGCCTGAGCACGGCGGCCGCCCGCAACCTCGCGACCACGACCAAGTCCGCGCCGCAGATGCAGGAGATCACCTCCCGCTGGCTGCTGCGGATGCTCCCCTGGGTGGAGACCAAGGGCGGCACCTACCGGGTGAACCGCCGGCTGAGCTACACCGTCGGCGACGGGCGCATCGACTTCGTCCAGGACGGCGGCACGGTCCGGGTCATCCCCCGGGAGCTCGGCGAACTCGCCCTGCTGCACGGCTTCGACGACGTCGAGGTGCTGACCGCGCTCGCCGACCGGTGCGTCCAGCGCGACTTCCGCGCCGGCGAGGTGCTGGTCGAGCGCGGTGCCCCCGCGGAGCAGATCCACCTGATCGCCCACGGCCGGATCAGCCAGACCTCCGTGGGCAAGTACGGTGACGCGGTGGCCGTCGCGGTGCTCGCCGACGGCGACCGGTTCGGCGAGAGCGCCCTGCTGGACGCCGACGCCACCTGGGACTGCACCGCCACCGCGGAGACCGCGGGCACCCTGCTCACCCTGTCCCGCTCCGACTTCGCCGCCGTGCAATCCGCCGCGCCGGGCCTCCAGGCGCACATCCGCGAATTCAGCGCGCTGCCCCTGCAGCGCCAGAACAAGCACGGCGAGGCCGAGATCGCGATGTCCGCCGGCCACACCGGCGAGGCCGAACTGCCCGGCGCCTACGTCGACTACGAACTCAACCCGCGCGAGTACGAACTCTCCATCGCGCAGACCGTGCTGCGGGTCCACACGAGGGTCGCCGACCTCTACAACGAGCCGATGAACCAGACCGAGGAGCAACTCAGGCTCACCATCGAGGCGCTGCGCGAGCGCCAGGAGCACGAGCTGATCAACAACCGGGAGTTCGGCCTCCTGCACAACGCCGACTTCAAGCAGCGGATCCAGACCCACTCCGGCCCGCCCACCCCGGACGACCTCGACGAGCTGCTCTGCCGCCGCCGCGGCTCCAAGTTCTTCCTCGCCCACCCCCGGACGATCGCCGCGGTCGGACGCGAGTTCAACGCCCGCGGTCTCTACCCGGACCACGTCGACCTCGGCGGGCAGCAGGTCCCAGCCTGGCGCGGCGTCCCGATCCTCCCCTGCAGCAAGATCCCCATCAGCAAGGAGAACACCAGCTCGATCCTCGTCATGCGTACGGGCGAGGACGCGCAGGGCGTCATCGGCCTGCGTCAGACGGGTCTGCCCGAGGAGTACGAGCCGGGGTTGTCGGTGCGCTTCATGGGCATCGACGCGCAGTCGATCATCTCCTACCTGGTCACCACCTACTACTCCGCCGCCGTCCTGGTGCCCGACGCGCTCGGTGTCCTGGAGAACGTGCAGATCGCGCGCAGGAGCGACTGACCGGGGGCCGGCCGAGGGCACGACAGCCCGGGCCGGCCCGGTACGCCGGATCCGGTACGCCCACCCACCTCAGCAAGGAGCACGGATGCCCGAGCCCGGGCTTTCCCCTGTGCGGTCGGCCCTGCCCGCCGCCGCGGCCCGCTTCGGGACGCACATCCTGGCGCGCGCCCACGCCGACGCCTCCGCGGCCGCCCTCGCCGTCACCGGGCCTCCCCATGCCGTCGCCGCACGGCCCGAGGCCCTCGCCGCCGCGCCTCCCCACGCCGTCGCCGCACGGCCCGCCGCCGTCACCGCGCCGCGCGCCACCGGCACCGTGCCCGCCCCACCCGCCTCCGTCCCGGTACCCGGGCCCGTAGCCGTCGACGCACCCGGGCCCGCGGCCGCGCCCGTACCGAACCCGGCCCTGGAGCACCTCCTGCGCGGCCCCCACGGGTTGGGCACCGCGGGCCTCTACCTGACCCCGCGCCAGGCGCCCTCGGCGCTCCCGGAATCCGCGGCGCCGGTGGCGGGCCGTCCGATCCCTGGGCTGTACCACCACCCGGTGCCGGAGCCCGACGCCGTGCGCGTGGAGGAGGTCAGCCGCAGGATCAAGGCCTGGGCGCTGGACGAGGTCGAGCTGTATCCCGACGACTGGGAGGAGGAGTTCGACGGCTTCTCCGTCGGGCGCTACATGGTCGCCTGCCATCCGGACGCCCCCACCGTCGAGCACCTGATGCTCGCCACCCGCCTGATGGTCGCCGAGAACGCCGTGGACGACTGCTACTGCGAGGACCACGGCGGCTCGCCGATCGGCCTCGGCGGAAGGCTCCTCCTGGCGCACACCGCCCTCGACCCCCTCCACACCACGAGGGAGTACCAGCCGCAGTGGGCGCGGTCGCTGCACGCGGACGCCCCCCGGCGCGCCTACCGCTCCGCCATGGAGTACTTCTCCCAGCACGCCTCCCCCTCGCAGGTCGACCGCTTCCGGCACGACATGGCCCGGCTGCACCTCGGGTACCTGGCCGAGGCGGCCTGGGCGCAGACGGAGCACGTCCCCGAGGTGTGGGAGTACCTGGCGATGCGGCAGTTCAACAACTTCCGCCCCTGCCCGACCATCACGGACACCGTCGGCGGCTACGAACTGCCGGCGGACCTCCACGCCCAGCCCGCCGTGCAGCGGGTCATCGCGCTCGCCGGCAACGCCACCACGATCGTGAACGACCTGTACTCCTACACCAAGGAACTGGCGAGCCCCGGGCGGCACCTGAACCTGCCCGTGGTGATCGCCGAGCGGGAGGGCGCCTCCGAGCGGGACGCCTACCTCAAGGCGATCGAGGTCCACAACGACCTCATGCACGACTTCGAGGGCGAAGCCGCCGCCCTGGCCGCCACCTGCCCCGTCCCGAGCATGCTGCGCTTCCTGCGGGGCGTGGCCGTGTGGGTGGACGGCAACCACTACTGGCACCAGACCAACACGTATCGCTACAGCCTGCCCGACTTCTGGTAAGGATGGGACCCTCCCAATGACCAGCACCGACCTCACCGCCGCCGGAAACGCCGCAGCCTCCGCTCGCGGCTCCGTGTTCATCCCCTCCCCGGCGAACCCCTACCAGGGGGACATCGCCCGGTACTGGGACCACGAGGCCAGGCCCGTGAACCTGCGCCTCGGCGACGTCGACGGCCTCTACCACCACCACTACGGCATCGGCGACGTCGACCGGGCCGCCCTCGGCGACGCCGAGGACAGCGCGTACGAGAAGAAGCTGATCGCCGAGCTGCACCGCCTGGAGTCGGCGCAGGCCGAACTCCTCCTGGACCACCTCGGCGCCCCGGGGCGCGACGACACGCTCGTGGACGCCGGCTGCGGCCGGGGCGGCTCGATGGTCATGGCCCACCAGCGGTTCGGCAGCAAGGTCGAGGGCGTCACCCTGTCGGCCAAGCAGGCCGACTTCGCCAACGGGCGCGCCCGCGAACTCGGTATCGACGACCACGTCCGGGCCCGTGTCTGCAACATGCTCGACACGCCCTTCGAGAGCGGCCGGGCCGCGGCCTCGTGGAACAACGAGTCGAGCATGTACGTCGACCTGCACGACCTCTTCGCGGAGCACTCCCGGATCCTCCGGGTCGGCGGCCGCTACGTGACCATCACCGGCTGCTGGAACCCGCGTTACGGCCAGCCGTCGAAGTGGGTCTCGCAGATCAACGCGCACTTCGAGTGCAACATCCACTCCCGGAGGGAGTACCTGCGCGCGATGGCCGACAACCGCCTCGTACCGCAGGCCGTCATCGACCTGACACCCGCGACCCTGCCCTACTGGGAGCTGCGGGCCACTTCCTCCCTGGTCACGGGGATCGAGGAGGCCTTCATCAACTCCTACAAGGACGGCTCCTTCCAGTACGTCCTGATCGCGGCCGACCGGGTTTGACCGGGTCTGAGTGACGCTTCCGTAGGCCGAGGGGGCCGGGAC